>JAYSQG010000001.1:0-21465 GCA_043721685.1 Saprospiraceae bacterium
TTGATTATAAAATGTTAAATAATAAATATATTTTATTGTTTTTATTAAAAGGCACTACTTTTGCTTTTTCTCATTGAACAATATCTCTTTACTTCTAAAACCGGTTTTTAAAATGAAAAAAACACTGTTTGCCCTTGCAGCTTTGCTGCTTTTTTCTGTTTTCTTACAAGCCCAAAACGATGCAAAACCTCTGGAAGTTAAGTTTGGCAAACTCTCTGATGAAGAGATTAAAATGACACAATACGGCAAAGACCTCGATGCAGGAGCTGTCGTTTTGTTCGACAAAGGTAACTGTACGATTGGCAAAAACAGTTTGTTCACACAGCATGTCCGCATCAAAATTTTCAAAAAAACAGCTTTTGAACAAGGCAATTTTATCATTGAATTGCCAAACTGGGCATCCATTTCTGGTGTCAGAGGAATCACTTATAATCTTGAAAACGGGAAAATGGTTGAGACCAAATTGACGAAAGAAAATATGTTTGATGAAAAAATCACAAAGTTTTGGAATCTTAGAAAAATAATAATGCCCAATGTCCGCGAAGGAAGTATAATTGAATTGGAATACAATATTTCTGGCGGCTATTTGGGTGATTGGACTTTTCAACATATCATTCCGACAATGTGGAGTGAATATAAAATGAGTGTGCCAAAAGTTCTGAAGTTTTCTCAAATCGGTCAAGGGACTACGCCTTATATGGTCAGTTCGCAATACAACGATCGAAAAACTTATTCTGTTGTTACACAAGAGAGCTTAGGAAGGGGATTTATAGCAGATGTTGCATCAAAGAGGGCGATTAATAATAATTACTACTATGATACGAGTGAAAGTTTTTGGATTCAAAAAGACATTCCTGCTTTTCAACCTGAAAAATATATTACTTCGTCGGCTGATTATCTCACTAAATTGAATTTTTATCTTGAAGAATATAACCCTGAACCGGGATTTGGCGTCCCCCAAAAATATGTCAAATCGTGGGCAGAAGAAGCCAAAGAACTTCTATATGATAACGACTTTTACGGTATTATTGACAAAAAAAGTGTACTGAAAGACGAGTTAGCTACTGTTGTCAATGGCGGCATGAAACCCAAAGAAAAAGTACAAGCCATTTTCAATTATATTGGCAAATCCTTCGAGCAAAATAAAGGTCGTTCTTTGTTCCTATCTGGTACTGTATCGGAATTGCAAAAAAAAGGGAAACTAACCCCTTCGGAAATGAATATCCTTATGATGAATATGATAAGGACGGCAGGTATAGAAGTCCATCCTGTTCTCATTAGTACCCGTAAGCATGGCAAAATTGGTACGCCTTATGCTGTTTACAATCGTTTTGACCGTACGATTGGTCGCGTTTTAATCGATAAAGATACTTTTTTCATTGATGTGGCTTCTTATCCGCATCCTGTTGACTTATTACCTTTTGAAGACTTGAATGGCGGCGGCTATGAGTTTTGGGGAAAAGAGAATTATGCAGTTGTTATCCCCTCAAACAAAATAGCTACACGGCGCATGTCTCAAGGAACTATGATACTCGATACTGAAGGGTGGCTTTCGGGTACGATTGCAACAACAACTTCGGGCTATGAAGCAGTTGAAAATCGCCAAAATATCAAGGAAATGGGGGTAGATAAATTTGTACAATCTATGTTAAGCGGCGTACTTATCAGTGGAAAATTGGAAGAGCAAAAATTTGAGAATCCAGAGGCTTTTTATGATGGCACTTTGAAAGGCAATTTTAAAATTAAAACGACGGATTATGTTTCTAAAGCCGGCGACAAAATGTATATCAATCCGTTGCTATGTTTTGCTGAAAAAACCAACGCTTTTGCCAATCCTGAACGTAAATTCACGATAGACTATGGTTCACCGAAAGACGAAGTTGCCAATCTTATTTTAACAATTCCCGATGGCTATAAAGTAGAAGAATTGCCCAAAATGGTGCGTATTCAACTGTTCGAAGGAGCGATGAGATACGATTATTTGATAGAAGCTTCAGGCAATCAAATAAGAGTAAATACTAAATTGAGTATCAAAAAAACGACTTATGAAGTTGCAGAATACCCTGATTTACGTGATTTTTATGGTAAAATCATTGCAAAAATGGGCGAGCAGATTGTTTTGACGAAAGTGACGAAGTAACCTTAAAGCAGAGCGCAAGTGTCGAACTTGCGCTCTGTTCATTAAAACCGACATTGATGACTGTTCTTTTTCAACCACTTCTCCTTCTCCACATAATTAGGCATCGCATCAGATACCAATTTCCAAAATCGGTCTGAATGATTCAACTCCACAAGGTGCGCCAATTCGTGAATAATCACATAGTCTTGAACATCTTCAGGCGCAAAAAGCAAGCGGCTCGAAAAATTGAGGTTTGTATCCCTTGAACAACTGCCCCAATTGGAGTGATTGTACTTGAAATTGACGCTTTTTATAGGCTTTTTAAAATATTGAAAATTCAATTCATTCACACGGCGTGTAAATTCAGAAGCATTATCATTGGCAATCGTTCGGCTCAAAAGTGTTGAAATGGCTTTTTGTTGCCCCCCCTCAGTATCGGCTGCTGCCAATTTCATTTCTATCCAGCCGTTTTTCAACAACTTAGCTGCATGGGTTTTGCGGTCTTCCAAAGTGATTTTCAAGGAGTAAATGCGCTTATTAACTTTCAATGTATCGCCGTCCCGATAGGTTTTTGTGTCAAAAAACTGGAGCATTTCGGGCTTCTTAGTGGCGCGTTCCGTCAAAGCATTTTTGACAGCAGAAATGATTTTAGCATCAGTCACCTTATCCACTTTTGGCAATCGAACAATCAATTTCCCTCCTTTTGCGAAGGCATAACGCCATGATTGCCGCCGTTCTCTATGGATTTCTACAGGAATGGGTTGGTCATTGACCGTCCAAATAGTGTTTTCTGGTAGTGGTTTGGCACGTGTACGTGGCTTTTGCCCCCCCTCAGTATTTTTCCGTTTTTTAGGCTTTTCGTTGCCAAATAAATCATTCAAAAAATTGAGCATACTATTTTTTTCTTTAAGCACAAAGTTGAGAAAAGATTTACGAAATTTTTAAAAAATCATAAACCTCCATAATTAATTGAAAATCAAGCGACTATAAAATTATCCATTATCAACTATCCATTATTCATTAGTTATAACGTATTTTTAAGTTAAAAAACTAAAGAAATAGTTGCGTGTTCAAAAGCTATGACGTAGTTTTACGTTATGAAAATTAACAAGTCAAAAATTTCCATAAATGATAGATAAAAAATTAACGAAAGCCGAAGAAGATATTATGCAAATTCTTTGGCGATTGGAACGCGGCACAGTCAGTGACATCTTAGGTGTCATCGAAAACGAATCGGAAGACGGCAAACGACCGCCGCACAGTTCCGTTTCGACGATTGTGCGGATTTTAGAAGACAAAGGCTTTGTGTCTTACAAGGCTTATGGCAGAACGCATGAGTATTTTCCAATTGTCTCAAAAGAGGATTATGGCAAACGCTCGCTTTCGAAATTGGTCAGCGACTATTTTGAAGGGTCGGCGCAAAACCTTGTTTCTTTTTTGGTCAAAGAAGAAAATATGGATACGGCTGAGTTGAAAAAACTCTTAGATATGCTTGATGGAAAATCCTAATTCCTAATTTTTAATGCTTAATTCAAATGCTTACTTACTTCCTCCAAGTCAATGTCTGTTGGCTACTCTTTTACGGCGTTTATTACGCACTTTTGAGCAAAGAAACATTCTTTAAACTCAATCGCTTATGGTTGATTTCCAGCCTATTATGCGGTTTGGGACTGCCTTTTGCAGCCGATTATTTTGCTGTAAAAGTAGCACCAACATTTGTCTTTTCGATGACTTTAGAGCCGTTTGTGGTGACAGCTAAGGCTTTGCAACAGAATTTGACGGTAAATACTGAGGGGGTGGTTTTGAAGACGATTGGGCTGATTTATGGCTTGGGTTGTGCTATTTTGACAGCTCGATTTGTAGCAGGTTTGTTTTTGATTTTTAAAATTTTAAAACAAGCAAAAATAGATCAGCAAGACGGTTTTAAACTCGCTTTTACTGAGGGGGGTGTGCCACCTTTTTCTTTCTTCAATTGTATTTTTATAAACCCCAATGAGTTTGAAAACTATGATTTTCAACAGATTATGCAGCATGAAAAAGCACATGTCTATCAACGACACTCATTCGATGTGATGTTTTTGGAGATATTGAACATTGTGTTTTGGTGCAGCCCTTTGATTTATTTTTATAAAAATTCCTTGCGCAATGTGCATGAATATTTAGCAGATGAAGCGGTTTTGCGCCACAATGCAACCCCTCAGTATGGTCGGCTTTTACTACGGCAACGTCAATCCGGAAGGGCGTTGTCTTTGACAAGCAATATATCTAATCATTTTTTTTCACAATTAAAAAAACGCATTCTGATGATGACTCGGAACAAATCTAAGCGCACTGCGCTCATAAAATACGCTTTAGCTGCGCCTATCTTTTTGATATTAACGGCAGCTTTGACTTCGCCTAAAACGCCAATTTTGGCAAAAACAGAGGCTTTGAGCGATAAGGTTACTAATAAATTAGAAAAAGCAGATTTCAATACTTTTTTAACACAAGTAGTTGACAATCAAATTATTATGTCGGATAGCAAAGATACCGCTCCGCCAAATATCTCGGCGAATATGAAAAAAGGTGTAAGCTATGCGTATATCGGAGGCTACAATTTTGGTAAATTTATAACGGCTTCCGAAATGCAGAAAATAGACAGACTTAAAGTTGTTTACTTGGAGTATGATGGGCAATTTTATGAAGGTACAATCCAATCTTATGTTTTAGTAAAGGTGACAAAAAATCAAGACCCTACCCAAGTCAATGTTACAGGTAACATCAATAACGATGCTAAAAAGGTTCTCGAACAAGCAAAAGAGGGTGATTTTTATCAGTTTTTAAATATAAAAGCACGTTGGTCTAATGATTTAATATCAAGAGATATAGGTGCATTGTCTTTTATGATTGCATCCCCTCAGTATTCTGCTGCAATTGATACCTCTTTCAAACCTTTGTCAGACTTGAAATTGGTTGATGAAAAGCAAATTGAACGAATGAATATTGAATCGAAAGAGGCATTCAATACGCGAATTACGATTACTTTCAAAGACGGTCACGTTGAATATTTCAAAGGTGCAAAAGCGGATATGGAAAAGGCTTTGGGGAAAGAAAACTTGGATGCGGCGAAGTTGGAAGCCGAACAAAAAGCACTGATTCAAGAAAAGCAAAAGTTAGATGATGAGCAAAAGGCTGGGCAACAAGCGGGAAAACTCGATGAGCTGGTCGTTGTTGGTAAAGGTTCACAAAAAAATATGGCTGAACAAAAAGCGCAAAAATTGGAAGATGAAAAGAAGGCTTTGAAGCAACAAATGGACAAACAGCAAGCAGAAAAGAATGGGGCAGATCCTGTTTTTACGGTTGTTGAACAAAGTCCAGAATTTCCACAAGGAATACCAGCCTTGTACAAATTTTTGGGCGAAAACATCAAATATCCAAAAAGTGCCAGAGATGCTGGTGGGCAAGGAACTGTTTATGTCGGGTTTATTGTAGAAACAGATGGTGCAATTACTAATGTCAATATCAAAAGAGATGCACCTGTCATTATCCACGAGACGATTACGATAATTGAATCAAATGGCGTAAAAGGCAATAAAATCGTTGAAAAAACGGATTATTCCTTAGGAAAAGAAGCTGTTCGGGTCATTTGGATGATGCCAAAATGGAAGCCTGGCAAACAAGACGGCAAAGCTGTACGTGTTGCTTATACTTTACCGATTAAGTTTAAATTGGATTGATTTCAAAAAAAAATCCCCGACAGCTAAGCCGTCGGGGATTTATCAAAATATGGTTTAACCTTAATATTTAAGATATTAAAAGTTTCAACTTATTGGTTATCAAGTTGCTCTTTCAAAGCAACTAAGGCAGATAAGTCACCTAAAGTGTCTTTTTCAACGCTATTTTTAACGTTTTCAACATCTTTACGGGCTTCTGCATCTTCAGCTCTTTTTGATTGACGAGCTGAATCGTCTGCTTCACGACGAATATCGTCGTTGAAACGTGAGTGAGAAACGAGGATACGCTTGTCATCACGATTGAACTCAATAACTTTTACTTTAATTGTTTCGTCAACTTCTGCCGTTGTGCCGTCATCCTTACGGATGTGTTTCACAGGAGCGAAAGCTTCTAAGCCGTGTGGCAAAGTAACGATGGCACCACGATCATCTTTACGCAAGACAGTAGCTTCGTGAATTGAACCGATAGGGAACACCGTTTCGAAACTGTCCCAAGGGTCGTTTTCAACTTGCTTGTGACCGAGTGACAATTTACGTGTGTGGCTGTCAATTTCGAGAATAACCAAGTCAATCATTTGACCAACTTTTGTAAACTCAGAAGGATGCGCAAAACGTTTTGTCCAAGACAAATCGCTGATGTGAATCATGCCGCCAACACCTGGTTCCAATTCGATGAAGACACCGTATTGAGTGATGTTTTTGACTTCGCCTTGATGACGTGTGCCAACAGCGTATTTTTCTTCAACGATATTCCAAGGGTCGCCAGTGAGTTGTTTGATAGACAAAGACATTTTGCGGTCGTCGCGGTCGATAGTGACAACACGAGCTTCACGCTCTTCGCCTAATTTGAAAAACTCTTTAGCAGCAATTGGTGTGTTCGCCCAAGTCACTTCGCTGACGTGGATAAGACCTTCAACGCCTGCATTGATTTCCAAAAATGCGCCGTAGTCTTCGATATTGACGATTTTACCTTTAACGATTGACCCCTCAGTAATTTCAGCATCTAAAACTTCCCAAGGATGTGGCAACAATTGCTTCAAGCCCAAGCTGATACGTTTTTTGTTTTCGTCGAAATCAAGCACAACAACGTTGATTTTTTGATTGAGTTGTAACACTTCGCTTGGGTGGTTGATTCTGCCCCATGAAACGTCTGTGATATACAACAAACCATCTACGCCGCCCAAGTCCAAGAACGCACCGAAATCGGTGATGTTTTTGACAGTACCTTCCAATACTTGACCTTTTTCTAAGCCGCCGAGGATAGCTTCACGTTGTTCAGCCAAATCACTTTCAATAAGTGCTTTGTGCGAAACGACTGCATTTTTGATGACTTCGTTGATTTTGACAACCTTGAATTCCATGACTTTACCAACGTATTGGTCATAGTCAACAACAGGTTTGATGTCGATTTGAGAGCCTGGTAAGAATGTTTCCAAACCACCTGCGTCAACGATAAGACCACCTTTTGTTTTGCTGATAACTTGACCACGAATGACCGTACCGTTTTGGTGAGAGTCAACAATCGCTTCCCAAGCGCGCAACAATTTCGCTTTGCGACGGCTCAATTGCAATTGACCTTTCGCATCTTCTTGACTTTCAACGTAAACGTCCACGAAATCACCGATTTTCAAATCAGGAATATCACGGAAGTCGTTGATTGCCAACAAACCATCCGATTTGTAGCTGATATCCAAAACAACATCATTACCAGAGATAGCCGAAACGCGACCTTTAACGATTTCGCCAACATTGATAGATTTCATGCTGGTGTTGTAACGGGACATCAATTCCTCACGGTCTTCATCCGTGTACATGATTTGACCACGTTTGTCACGATCCCAATTGAAATCATCATGTGCAGAACCCGGAGCAGGTGCTTCATCAATAACGAGGTCTTCGATAGGTTCTTCTTCCTCTTCTTCCTCTGTTACTGCTTCAACTACTTCTGGAGTTTCAACTACAGCAGGTGCTGCTGTTTCAACAATAGCTTTAGCTTTTACCTCAACTTCAACTGGTGCAGCAGCTTCAACAACTGTTTCAACAACTGTTTCAACAACTGTTTCAACAGCTACTTCAGGAGTCGCTTCAACAGCAGCAGGAATTAAAGCTGTCGCTTCTTCTTGCGTGTGTAAAGGAAGTGAACGAGCGATTTCTTGACCATTGCCAGCTTTGACAATGACATAAAATAGGTTGCGAACTTCTTCTGTTGCGAAACGTGCAGGATTTGCAGCGTTTTTCAAGAAAGATTCTGCACCATTGTCACGGCTACTTACAGCGCTGTAACCTTCTGAACGGAACTGAACGCCCCCCTCAGTATTGACAACCGCAAAATAATGTTTACCGTTTTCATGCGTGAAACGCACAATGTTGTTCTCGTCGGCTGTGCCTTGGTTGGCATAGTCACCTGGTACGAGATAATCGTCAGAGACGTGTTCAATAGTTTCTTCTACCATTGTAATAAAAAATCTAAAATAGAAACCTGTTAACAAACCATTGATATTCAATATTTTATTGAATCAAACAGGGTTTTATGCGTTCACAAATCCTCTATTCTTTTAACATGTAATAAATAGACTCACATCATGCCCGAGCCGTTGGGCAGCGATAAAAGCAAGTGAATTGCTAAAATGCGCCGCAAAGTTAGTATCTTTTACGTGAAAATATACTTGAAGGTTAAATATTTGTTGATTTTAACAAAAAAAAGAGTACAAAATGAACATTTTCTTTGTCTGATAAAGAAACAGTACTTTTGCCCTCAAAAAACAGATATGAAATTAGACCAACTGGTTTATCAAGTTGTGGAAATTGCCCAACAAGCAAGTGTTGAAATCCTAAAAATTTATCACTCCTCAGATTTACACATTCAGACAAAAAGCGATGAATCGCCTCTCACGGCTGCCGACCTCGCTTCAAACCGCGTTATTACTGAGGGATTGTCAAAACTCAATCTGAATCTGCCCATTTTATCAGAAGAAACCCTTGAAATCCCTTTTGAAGAACGTTGTCATTTTGACTACTTTTGGGTCGTTGACCCACTCGATGGCACAAAGGAGTTTATCAAACGCAATGGAGAGTTTACGATTAATATTGCTTTGATTCATCAAAACAAACCTGTCCTAGGCGTTGTTTATATGCCAGATACTGAGGGGGTGTATTTTGCAGTGAAAAATGGTGGGGCTTTTAAATTGGAAAATGGCATTGAAAAACGCATCCATTGCAGCAGTTTTCGTTTGACAGATAAAGGTTTAAAGATTCCCATTTCGCGCTCGCATCGCAATGAAGCGACGGATAAATTATTTGAAGCCTATAATCAACCTGAATTGATACCTTGTGGCAGTTCATTAAAATTTTTGAAAATAGCCGATGGTTCTTTCGATATTTACCCACGCATCGGTACAACGATGGAATGGGACACTGCAGCACCGCAAGTCGTTTTAGAAGAAGCAGGCGGACAAATTTTAGAATGGCATACACGTAAACCGTTGATTTACAATAAAATGGATTTAAGAAACCCGAATTTTATTGCACACGGAAATATCATTTAGTTAGACACGAATTTCACGTAAGTTTTTGTCATTCTGAACGAAGTGAAAGAATCTGTATAGATATTATTCAGATTCTTTCACTTCGTTCAGAATGACAAAAAATCAAAAAAACATAGAAAAATGAGTACAAATCGCAACGAAACAGACATCATCAAAGAAGTAACAACCATTTTCAGTAAGCATCTGGAAGTCAGTGGCTTTCGGAAAACGCCTGAACGTTACGCTATTTTGGAAGAAATATACCGTAGAGGCGACCATTTCGATGCCGAAGCCTTGTATATCCACATGAAAAACCAAAACTATCGAGTCAGTCGGGCAACGGTTTACAATACACTCGACCTTTTGGTGAACTGCGATTTGGTGAGAAAACATCAATTTGGAAAAAACCTCGCTCAATACGAAAAGTCTTATGGCTTCAAACAGCACGACCATACGATATGTGTGGACTGCGGCAAAGTCGTTGAGTTTTGCGATCCGCGCATCCAAAACATCAAAACGATGATAGGTGATTTGTTAAATTTCAAAATTACACACCACTCGCTCAATCTGTATGGCATCTGTGGCAGTTGCCAGAAAAAACGCGATTTTGAAAGGGAATACACGATTCCCGATACTTTGTTGAATGATTAATGGATAGATGATAGTGTAAAATGAAAACGCGACCCTTCAAAATACTGAGGGGTCGCATTTTTCACTTTTCACTATATATTTTTCACTTTTATTTCCCTGTAAAATGCTTCAACATAATGACTTCACGTTCGGTTAAAGTCCGATAACCTGCACGAGGTAAGTCTTTTTTAGTTAAACCACCATAAAAAACACGGTCGAGGCGCGTCACTTGATAGCCCAAATGCTCAAAAATGCGGCGAACGATGCGGTTTTTACCGATGTGAATTTCAATCATCACTTCGTTTTTAGTCGCACCACTCACATATTGAATGCCGTCAATTTCTGCCAAACCGTCTTCCAATTCAACCCCTTTGGCGATGCCATCAAGGTCACTTTTGGTCAATGGTTTATCCAAAACAACGTGGTAAAGCTTTTTGATAAGATAACTTGGATGTGACATTTTTTGAGCCAAATCGCCGTCATTTGTCAACAGCAATAAACCCGTTGTATCACGGTCAAGTCGCCCAACAGGAAAAATACGTTCTTTAACTGTGCGTTTTATCATGTCAAGTACCGTTTTTCTACCACGTTCATCGCTCACAGTCGTAATCGTATCTTTCGGTTTATTCATCAAAAGATAGATTTTTTGCTCGACAGGTTTGATTTCTTTTCCTTTGTATTTGACTACATCAGAAGGCAAAACACGTAATCCTGGCTCATTGACGACTTTGCCATTGACGGTTATTTCACCTGCCAAAATCATCTCTCCCGCCTTGCGTCGTGCCGCAACACCACACATCGCAACGTATTTATTCAAACGTGTATCGTCATCATCCGAAGGTGTAACTTTTCCAATATGTGGCTTGAAAACGCCTTTTTCGTTCAGTTTAAACGTAGCCGTTGACTTTTCACTACTGCTTTTTTTCGGACGCATTGCTCTAACAGGTTTGTCAGTATGTCTTGTACGGTCGTCAGAGTTGAAATCGCGTTTCGGACGGTCATCTGAGTTGGAATCACGTTTCGGACGGTCGTCAGAGTTGAAATCACGTTTCGGACGGTCATCAGAATTGAAATCGCGTTTCGGACGGTCATTTGAGTTGAAATCGCGTTTCGGACGGTCATTTGAGTTGAAATCACGTTTCGGGCGGTCATTTGAGTTGAAATCGCGTTTCGGGCGGTCGTCCGAGTTGAAATCGCGTTTCGGGCGGTCGCTTGAATTGAAATCGCGTTTCGGGCGGTCGCTTGAATTGAAATCGCGTTTTGGACGGTCGCTTGAATTGAAATCGCGTTTTGGACGGTCGCTTGAATTGAAATCGCGTTTCGGACGGTCGTTGTCACGTGGTCCATCAAAACGCTTAGGACGTTCGTCTGAGTTGAAAGTGCGTTTTGGACGGTCGCTATCGCGCGGTGCGTCAGAACGCTTTGGGCGTGAGTCACTCTTAGGTTTGGCGGAACGCGCTGGGCGTTCGTTTCTTTTGGGTTTTTCTGTCCGCTTCGGACGCGGGCTGTCTTTCGACGGTCGCTTTGAACTTTTCATTGTAAAATGATATTTTAAAAAAAAAATGAAATGTAACACCAACTTCCAGTTGGTGAAAATTATATACTCGGCAACAGTAAGTTGACGTTACTAATAACAATCCCAATTAAACCAAGCTTTTGAAAAATCTTTATTTAACAAAGCCTCTTTTGGTATAAAAAAGTGGGCGACACCTGAATCGCCTAATGTAATTTTCTTATCTGTATCTATCTGCAACAATAACACATCGTCTTTGATAGGGTCTTTATATCGAGGGTCGTCTTGCGTAAAATGGGCATAACCACTCAATTTATGTCCTGTTCCGTCAAACAGTTTGTACAGTGTATCTTCTTGTTCGTCCGTTATGTCCTCTGACCCAATTAACGGTATGATGTTTTGCGTGCGTACATCTGTTGGGCTTCCGTAATCGTCCACAAGGTCAAAACACAATTCATGCGGACAACTTATTGGACATTCTTCAAACAAATCTTCTGTCAAAAAGGTAAAATCGGTCGTTAAAGCCGTTTCTACTGAGGGGTCTGCCCAAAAGAGAATTTTGTAATCCTCCATTTCCGTCCATTCAGTAGGTGACAGAAAAAACTGTAAAATACCTTTTTTAGGAAAATTTGGCAATGTTGGCATTTGTGAAAAATTTATTTGCGCCCACATCAACATTGGTTGCCCGTTTTTATCTTTTGGATATTCGGCATTTAGCGGCAAATATGTTTTACCTAAAAAGCTGCTTTGCGTCCATTTCAGGTCTTCTAAACGACAAGGTGTGCATGTTATTTGAAGACTCTGCATTTTAGCATTTTCTATATCTACTTCAAAAGACTTTAAGAAATCGGGCAATTCCATTCTTTTCAGTTTTGGGTTTCGGGTTTTGAGTTTTAGGTTTACTCAAAACCCGAAACCCAAAACGCAAAACTATTTATGAATATCTCCTGTTTCAAACTTATCATACTGAGGGGGGGCAAAATTTTGCATCAAAGCCAATAAATCCGCAGGTTCGTCAGCAAAAACAGCGTTTGCCCGATAGGCAGATTGTAAAAAACCTTCATTCATCATCTTATCAAGCATCTCAATCATCGGGTCATAATAACCTGCCACATTCAGAAAACCACAAGGAAATTTACGATTGCCCAAAATAGTGAGCATCAAAACTTCGCCAATTTCGTCCAAAGTACCATAACCACCCGGCATCGCAATAAACGCATCAGACAGGTCAATCATCAAATTGCGGCGTTCAAACATGGTATCAACCATGTGCATTTCGTTCAATTTATGGTGTAAAACCTCTCTTTTTCCTAAGAAATGAGGCGCAACGCCAATTACATGACCGCCATGTTCTAAAACCGAACTGCCGATAACACCCATTAAACCGACATTGCCACCGCCATAAACCAAGCGGATGTTTTGTTTAGCCATTAATTCCCCGAGTTCTGCTGCCTTTTCAGCATATTTCGGATTATTTCCTTTCATCGAGCCGCAATAGACGGCGATACTTTTGAATTCCATGGTTGGTGATTGGTTACTCGTTATTGGTTATTCGTAAATTCGGTATTAGGTTATTCGTAAAATTTGTAAAATTTTAATTCGTAAAATCCAATGGGCGTTATCCATTTTAACACCAATGGGCGTTACCCATTGCTAACGAATTACGCTCTTTCAGAGCTATATTTTATCAGTCATTAGGTCGAGCCCTATGTCTTTGCGGAAATATTTTCCTTCAAAATCAATGCGTTGTGCATAGTCGTTAGATATAGACAGCGCAGAAGGGATATCGTCACCAAATCCTGTGATGACCATGACACGACCGCCGTTTGTAACAACTTGATTGTCAATGTTTTTTGTTCCTGCGTGGAAAATTAATGCTTGTCCCCCCCCCTCAGTATTTTGTATCAAATCACCTTTTTTATAGTCATTTGGATAGCCCCCTGCGGTTAGAACAACGGTTGTAGCCGTCCGTTCATCTTGTTGGATTTTAACTTCAGACAATTTGCCTTCGCTTGCTTTTTCAAACAAATCCACCAAATCATTTTTCAATCTTGGAATAACCACCTCTGTTTCAGGGTCGCCCATCCGACAATTGTATTCTATGACCATAGGTTCATCGCCCACTTTTATCAAGCCAAAAAAGACGAAACCGACATAATCTATCCCCTCAGTATGCAAACCATTTATCGTCGGTTTGATGATGCGTTCATTAACTTTTGACCACAAAATGTCATTGACAAACGGAACGGGACTCACTGCACCCATGCCTCCTGTGTTCAAACCTGTATCGCCTTCGCCAATGCGTTTATAGTCTTTGGCTTCAGGTAGAATCACATAATCTTTACCGTCGGTCAAAGCAAAAACAGAAAATTCGATGCCGTCTAAAAATTCTTCAATAACCACTTTACGGCTCGCATCGCCAAACTGCCCGTCGAGCATTATTTTTAAAGCATCTATCGCTTCGTCTAAGTCATTGATAATCAATACCCCTTTGCCTGCGGCTAAACCATCGGCTTTCAAAACATAAGGTGGTTGTAACGTTTTCAAAAAAATGACCCCCTCAGTATGTTCCGTAATTTCAGCATAACGAGCCGTTGGAATCTCATGCCGTGCCATAAATTTTTTGGCAAATGCTTTTGAGCCTTCAAGTTGCGCACCATAAGCCGCAGGTCCGATAACGATAACGTGGCTTAATGTGGCATCTTTTCTAAAAAAATCAGTAACACCACGTACCAAAGGCTCTTCGGGTCCAACGACAACAAGTGTGATTTTTTTTTCTAAAACAAAAGACTTAATAGATTGAAAATCAGTCGTTTGTAAAGCCACGTTTTCACCCACTTGCGAGGTCCCTGCATTGCCGGGTGCAATAAAAAGTTGTTCGCAAAGCGGACTTTGACGCATTTTCCAAGCGAGTGCATGTTCACGTCCACCAGAACCGAGTAGTAAAATATTCATAAAAAGAGGCATTTTTCAAAAAACGATGCAAAGAAACGGCGTTTTTGTCGAAATTCCGTTGTTTTAAAAGTCTTCTTTTCAATTTTTCGTCGCAACCAAAACATAATAATTAAAGATGAATTCGTGTTTTTTCAGAATGACATTATCAATTGTACAACCACGCTCTGTCAGCATCGCTTTGTATTCTGCTAAATCGTATTGGTGAGGATGCAATACATCGCCTGGCAAGGCTTGGAAAATGTGTTTAAGGAAAGAGAAATTGTGGGCATCTATGGAGACAATGAGTTTACCGCCTTTTTTTGCAGCAGCCACTAAAATGTCAAAACAGCTCGATAGGTCTGCGACGTGATTGATGGCATTGAGACAAAAAACAGCATCGTAAGCATTTTGTTTTTTAAAATTTTCAAGCGGTTGACTGTAAAATTGGACATTTGGATAGAGCATTTTTTTGAAATGTGGTAAGGTTGCTTCGTACTCATCGAGCAAAGGGTCAAGGGCATCTACTTTTTGATTTTTAAAAATCATAAAAATACCTGCGGGACCACAACCTGCATCGAGAATTGTAAAATCCCCCCCCTCAGTATTTAGGGCAGAAAGACCCATTTCTGCGAGTAATTTTTGCCAATAATCGGTTTTCCAAATGGCATAATCCAAAGTGGGTTTGTTTTTAAGGTAGCGTTGCCACCAACGGATTTCAGCGGCTTGGGCGATTTTCCAACGAAAAGTCATGTATGAAGTGAAAAGTGAAAAGTGAAAAGTGAAAAGTGAAAAAACTTGCGTCAAGTTTGGAACTTGACGCAAGTTTGATGAATTTGTAAAAGATTAAAAACCATCAGTTGGTTTGCGTTTATAAAAATCAACGCCGGAGCCATGCACCCAACCCACAGTGCCGCGTTTGGTTTGAACTTTAAACCACGGCTTTGTGACAGATGTGCCATTCGCCAAGCGGACGGTTTGGGCTTCTTCGGTGGCTTCTTCGAGGAAGTAAACCTGATCGTTTAGTTTTAGTTTTCCTTTAACTTTTGATTTTAAATCTGGTTTTGAGCGAATATTTAAGCCATTTATGAGTACATAAAGCATCGTATTGCTCGGTGGAGTAGTCGTAGTTTGAGGAACGCCTTTTGAATTGACAACGGGCGGTGCTGTTGACTTTGCGGTTGCTGGCGAAGTGGTGACGACATTGTATTGCGGCGGCACATTGGTTTGCACCGTCGGTGTCGGTATATTGGTTGGCGTTGTCGGAAGTGGCACGGGCGACTGCTGATACTGGGGGGGGAGCGGTGTTTGGGTTGTGGTCGTATTCGCTGCTGTCGCTGTGGTCGGTTGTGTCGGGATACGTGCACGAGATGCTGCTGGTGAACTCAAAGTATCTAAAGGACTGATACTGCCTTCTGTTGCGGTACTGATAGCGGCTTCTTCTCTTTTCTTTTTACAGCGCGACATGCCCCATAAGCCGATGCAAATTAGGAAGACAAAAATGATGGCGGTTTCCATATTTGGAAAGAATTTTTTCATCTTAAATTGATTTTATAGTGATTTCATAATACTAATTGAACTTCAAAATTAAAAGCATTTTTTGAAATCAGAGAAAAAAATGTGACAGTGCCAGTTTACTATGAGGATATTTGGCAATAAATAAAGAAAATGAGGCAATAAAAGGCTTGAAATAGTCGCAAGTCTTTAGGATTAAGGTTGTTAAAAAAGGCAATAAAGACCTAGGCTTCACGTTAAATTGGTGCGATTTTTACTTGTTTTTAACAAAAGAATAGATGGCGAAGGTTTTGAAATAATGAGCGATACGAAAAAAGTCATTTCAAAAGAAATAAATGAAAATCCAAATTGAGGGATTGAGATGCCAGAACGGAATTTCATCTACCCTTTTTTTTCTATTTTTGCCCGCCTTTTTGCAATGATAAGATTAAACAACTGCATAATGCTGAAACGTTTTTTACCGATTTTTTCCTTTTTGGCGATAGCCACCACTGTGATGGCTCAAATCCCTGAACCTATTGCTCCCGTGCGCCCCTCCATACAGTCGCGCTCCCCACTAGCATGTAGCGGTGCAGCGAATGCGGGTGTGACAACCCGAACACTCGGTTTTGGGGCTAAAAGTAACGAAAAACACTACTTATGCCTTGGCGATACGCTCTATGTCAATGGTTCTGGTGAAAACCTTTCGGAAGACCCCGTTGCAGCTACGACACCAGGTATTGGTTATCTTTTTTATGATTGTATGCCAATAGTCTCGGGTCAAAGATGGAGTGATGTAAGACTTGGGGCGGATCCTTGTTTGACTCGTCGTACCCCTTCGGGTGTTAATAACCCTAATGGATATGTTTCTAGAGGTAACGTATTGGGACGAGATACCTTTTTTAATAACGGAGCGCTTCAAACAAGTTTTAATAATAGCAAACCAGTAAAATTTTATTTTGCGCCAGCAACTTTATATGACTTTTTTGGACAAGGAAACAATGGTATAGCTGGCTTTGATGTTGATACAGCATGTATAAATATTAACATAACAAATGGCGTTCCTATTGATACCTTCTCTGTTGTCTATCTCAATGCAGTAAAAATCGGCAATTTAAACTTAGTATCGAATGGTGGCAGCTTCACCATCAATGGTGGTTTACCTGAATATGATGGCGTTTCGACATATACTTTTACGATTGCGTTGCAAAGTAACCCCTCAGTAAATGTGGGTACTGTAACGAGTGGACCAGCGAGAGATGGTTCGACAGTGAATTTCACCGTTCCAGCCAATGGTGCTTATATCATTACGGTGAGAGACGGCAAGGCTTGCGATGGTATAGCAACGGCTAATTTTCCAGTAGTGACCATTCAAATAACGAATGAATCGGTTAATCAAAACGATACGGCTTGTGTAAAAATATCGGCAAAAGGTTTTACGAACATCGTTTCTTGGGAGTGCAATTACCAATATAACCCAGCTATTTTGGCGTTTATTGGCTTGAAAAACATCACGCTTCCTAATTTGAGTAGCGTGCCAAATGTCAATTACAGTATTCCGTCACCTGGGCTTATCGTATTCTCTTGGAATGTCAATTCGGGTAGTGTTACGAAACCAGATGATGCGACTCTGTTCGAAATGTGCTTTAAAGCTATCGGGGCAAATGGGACATCTTCCACAGTTTGTATGACCGACACTTTAAACCCTATTGATATTTATAACGCAGCCAATGTAAAGTTAGGGGTCAATAAAGCATGTGGATTGGTTCGTATTGGCAATTCTATGACCATTCAATTATCAAATGAAATGGTCGGTCAAGGCGATACGGCTTGTGTCACTGTCAGTGCTAAGAATTTTACGAATATCGTTTCGATGGAAGGTAATTTTCAATTTGATCCTTCCCTTGTTCAATTTATAGGCATTCGAGGCATTAATTTGCCAAGTTTGGGTTCTAGGGAGGGTACTGATTACAACATTCCATCACCAGGAATCTTAGTTTTCACGTGGTATAACAACCCAGCCGTTACGAGGGCTGATAACGTCGGTTTGTTCCAATTGTGTTTCAAAGCCATAGGTCCTGTGGGTTCAATTTCGCCTATTCGATTTACAGATACATTAAATCCGATTGATATCTATAACTCCTCGAATATACGCATGGGTGTTAACCGCATCAACGGTTCAATCACGATTGGGGCTGTCAATTATTCGGTGCGCATCAGTGTGGACAGTGTTCGGTGTAATGGAACAAATACAGGTGGTTTTAGGGTTGTGCCAACGGGGAATGGTTCTCCGTGGTCATATTCATGGCAGAATGCGACGAATCCAGGGCAAATTGGTTCAGGTACCATCGCTTCTAATGATAGTGCAGTTGTTAGTGGTTTAGCAGCAGGAAGATATTATGTTACCGTTACAACGGTAGCGGGTACTGATAGAAAAGTGGATACAATTACTATTTTTCAACCCAATCCTATTTTCATCAACCCACCAACAGCTCGCAATCCAACATGTGCCAACGATACAGATGGAAGTTTGACCTTAACACAATATGGTGGGGGCATCAGTCCTTATACATTCAGGTGGTCAACAGGCGCAACAGGGACGACGATTACAAACTTAGCAAGTGGAGCATATACCTGTGTCATTACAGATGCTAATGGTTGCAAGGACTCTGTTAGGGCTTCGATTGGAGCTAATCCAATCATCATTGGGACTAAAAACGTGACGAGAGCGACTTGTAAAGGCGTGAATAATGGCTCAATCGTCATTTCTGGTGTTTCAGGTGGTACGCCCAATAATGGCAATTATACTTTCCGTTGGAGCAATAACTCAACGAATGTGGGTACAAGTTCAACAATTGCCAATCTGCCTCCAGGGACTTACCGCGTAACAATTACAGATTTGAATCAATGTGCAAAAATAGATTCGTTTACTGTGGGTGCCTTGCGTGTGCTTAACTCCGTAGCGACAATAGGTAATATTTCATGTGCAGGACAAATGAATGGGTTCATCCAAGTCATCGCAAGTGCAACTGGAGCTGAAGCACAACCCTATACTTTTACATGGTGGGGAAACCCAGGTACGCCAACCAATACAGCGGCAACGTCTCTTTTACGTAGTTTATCAGCAGGAAACTACCCCCTCAGTATCCGCGACCGCGACGGGTGTAGTTTGGACACCGCATTTGTTGTCACACAACCAGATTCAATGAAAATTACTGCGGCAGTTCAAAATGAAAGTTGTAGAGTCGGAGGTGATGGACGAATTGCCCTTACAATCACTGGAGGCAGACCGCTGCCAGGCAATCGTTATTCAATCCAATGGAGTAGAAGTGCGGCAGATACGGCGGCAACTCTAACAGGTTTAAGATCAGGTAGTTATATGGTAACAGTAACAGACTCCACCAATTGTGCTGTTGTAAAATCTTATACCATTATCAAACCACAGCCGCCTATTATTGACAGTATTTCAGTTAGAAATGCAACATGTTCCGATAAAAGTGATGGTGCTGCAAAGGTTTTTGCTCGTGCGCCAGTTGGGGCAACGATTGATTCGTTCCGGTGGAGCAATACAGGTTTCAGGGACAGTATAAACAACGTGCTACCGGGCATTTATTCTGTAACAGTTACAACGAACCAAGGTTGTTCAGCGACTCTATCAGGCACTATCGGTACACCTGCAGCATTAGCCATAGATACAGCGCGGTCTAAAACGACAAACACTGATTGCCCTAAAAATGCCACAGGTTCGATTATACTTGTCATGAAAGGGGGGACTGCACCTTATGTCTATAATTGGTCAGGTGGTCCAACAACCTCCAATGCTGTTTTTGCATCGTTGCCAGCAGGCACATATTCGTTTACCATTACAGATGCTAAGAGTTGTACGCCATTGGTCACAAGTGTCACATTGAGTGACCCACCTAAAATTGATGTCGCTTTTGGCAGCCTTGAAGCGGTGACTTGTTATGCTAAATGTAATCCAGGCGATGGCAAAGCTACGGCTATCGCCAGCGGCGGCACGGCAAATACAGGCAAATACACCTTCATTTGGGCATCAGGTGAGACAAGCAATAACAGCAATACAAGCAACGCAGTTAGTTTATGCGGGGGGTGGCAAAAAGTGACTGTTACGGATGGGAATTGTGCCATTATTGACTCTGTTGAAGTACCGCAGCCTGCACAATTTACCTTTGCCACACCTATTCTAAATCAACCCAGCTGTCATGGCGACCGCGACGGTAGCGCTGAAATTCGCGTTCAAGGCGGTTCACCTCCTTACAGCTACTTTTGGAGCAATGGTACAAATCGAAATAGTATTGTCAATGTTGTAGCGGGGACATATACCGTTTTGATTACGGATTCTAAGTTATGTCCTTACAATTATTCGGTCAATTTAACCGAGCCAGCAGTTGTCAAATTAGATACGGTAGCGGCACTAACGAATAATGTAACCTGCAACGGTTTAGCAGATGGTCAAATCAAGGTCAAAAGAAAAGGCGGGAATGGTGGTCCAACTAATTTTGTGTGGTCGCCTTCGGTCACTCAGAAAGACTCTGCGGGTGGGCTTAAAGCAGGTATTTATTCTATAGCGGCTTACGATATTAAAGGATGTGGCGATTCGATTCAATATAATTTGACTGAACCCGACCCTATTTATTTCTATATGACACCGCCAGTTCAACCACGTTGTAATGGTGAATTGACGACCCTTCGAGTAGATACGGCGTTTGGCAGCACATATAAACATGCTTTTTCAATTTCTGTTGATAACGGGCCGCAATATCCGATTGGTTATTTCATACCTGTCTTTGCAGGCCCACATCAAATCAGCATTATTGAGCAAATAACAGGCTGTACGCTCGATACCAGTGTCACCATCACAGAACCACCTTCGTTGTTGATTCAATTCGATTCATTGACATTGCCTAACGAAACGACTAAAATTCTCGTTGGTTTGGGCGATAGTGTTCGGATGTTGAGCGACCCACGTTTTTTCTCGCGGTCTCAAATCATCAGTGCTTTACCGATTGATTCGGTTTCGTGGACACCTAAAAACTACCTTTATTTTGCCAATGGCGATTCACTGCGACCTTACGTGCGCCCGCTGGATGACATCACCTATAAATTGACGATATATGATGTAAACGGCTGCACGACTTCACAGTTCATTCTCGTAGAGCTTGACCGAAACAGGAATGTCTTTATACCCAATATTTTCTCGCCTAATGGCGATGACAGGAATGATTTTTTTGGCGTTTCCACAGGACCAGGCGTTAGAAAAATCAATTTCATGCGCATTTTTGACCGTTGGGGTGAACTCCTTTTTGTCAAAGAAAACATTCCCGCAGGGGCAGACCCTTCCACCAATGGTTGGGATGGCTCTTTCCGAAACCGTACCGTTGACTCGGGCGTTTATGTTTATCTCATAGAAGCTGAATTTGAAGATGGACAAAAACTGCTTTATCGAGGGGATATTACGGTTGTGAAATAAACAAAATAGTTAAAAATACTGAGGGGGGTAAAACACATGCGTTTTACCCC
>JAYSQG010000002.1:0-3298 GCA_043721685.1 Saprospiraceae bacterium
CCAGTTCACTTATGGCAATTCTCGGACTCATTGGCTTTGGCATCTCTCGTTTTTTTCCTCAAAGATAGCAACTGTTTAGTTATTTGCAAATCGTACCAATAGGCTTGAGTGGACTCGATAGTTGTTGAGCAAACCATTCACAAGAGGCATAACCAGCATATCCTATACCAGAATTAGCCGCCATGTTACTTAAATGTATATTGTTATTTGATAACAAGAACCAATCTGCTGAATTCCCGGTAGTTCCTTGTCCAGAAGGTTCACTCCAAGGAAACACGACAGATTTATGTGAAGTCCAACCATCTGCACAATACAACATTCCTGCTTTAGTAGGCTGATGTCCTAAACTCCAAAGATTTTCAAAGGAAGGATTCTTTATCAGATTTTGAGAGCTAACTACTGAGACGCTCTCAAAAACAAACAATATAATAAGCAATAAACTTATAATGTTTAATTTTTTCATCTTATTAATTTTCAAGAAGTAATGTGTAAACAATAAATGACTTACAGATTGGATTAGAATACAATAAATAACCAATCATTTTACACATTACTCCATGTTATGCGTTATTGTTAATATTATTCCATACCAATTCGTCTTTTGATAGCGATGATGTCTTTTTTGAGATTATCTATTTCTACTTTTTGAGCATCAATAACGGCTTGTTGTTCTTTTATGCCTTCTACCAAAAGTGGAATGACGCCTATATAATTAACAGAAAGCATACCTTCGTTATTGGTTTTGACTAATTGTGGTAATACACCTTGGATTTCTTGAGCTACAAAGCCTATTTGATTAGCCGACTCAATAATGCGGTCTTGGGCTTCTTTCTTTGATTTTTCTAAATCTTTTGCGCTTTTAACGTCTATTGTTCTTACTGTTTGTAAACTTGCAAGCAAGGCATCGTCTTTATCTGTTTTCAAATCATAAGAGACACCTCTTAGTTGTTTTATCGTTTGTAAGGAATTTGTAACAGATTTGATATTCTTTTTAAGACGAATGTCTGAATAAATTGAAGAAGAGCCATAAACAGTGCCTCTTACATGTAAGTCACCCGAAGAAGTAAATCTTCCAACTTCATAAGCACCTTGTCCTCCTACTGTGAAATATATACCGCTATTTCCACTCAGTTGTAAAGCATCAGAATCTGTATTACCCAGTTCACCAATAAAAACGTTGGCACTATAATATTGGGTACTGCCATAATCCCCAAAAGACATTTTGGCACCAGGTCGGTAATTCGTCATGTTCAAGCCAAAAGTCTCAATACTTACTTCGTTGTTATAATCATTATTAGACCATTCATTGCCAATTTTTATTTCACCATTGGAGTTGACTTTAATTTGACTAAAAGTTTTTGTTGTAACATAGAGACAAGAAAACAGAGTAAATACAATCATCAAAAAACCTTTGGGAAATGATTTAATGGAATTGAGGAATTGAGGAATTGAGGAATTTTTCATTCTTAAAAATGATTTAAAAGGTTAAAGAAACAGTAATTTAATTAAGTGTCATAAAGGTAATACAAGTTGTTGACTTTTTACAAATATCATGTTATTTTTATTTATCAAATATTTAAAATTGATACCATGCCAATAAAAGAAAATAGCTCCAAGCATTGTAAGTAAAATCACTTTGAATTCAATATAGCAAAGGTATATCCATACAGTTTTTTCAACCTTTTTTTCAAAAAACATTGTCTAATTTAATTAAAAAGGCTACATTTGCGGGCGTTTTGCAAAGGCAAGGCATAATAATAATTTTTTTAACAATATTTCTAATCAAAATTCACTTCGAATATGCGTAATTACGAAGTTACCTTCATCGTAGATCCCACTCTGTCGAGCGATGAAGTAAATGCGACAGTTCAGAAATATGCCGATATGTTAACAGCTGCTGGCTACACTATCGTTCATATTGACGAAATGGGTCTGCGCCAATTGGCGTATGACATCAAAAAGAAACACAGTGGTGTTTATTTCTGCATCGAGTTTGCTGGCAACGATGGCCAAATCATTGACAAAATGGAACTTACTTTGCGTCGTGACGACAAAATTCTCCGCTTCTTAACAGTGGCGTTGGACAAATTCGCTGTTAAATACAACGAAGACAAACGTGCGGGCAAAATCGGTAAGAAAAACCGTGCGGACATCTTGGCTAAAAAGAAAGCGGAGGAAGATGTCGAGGACTTGGTCGCTGACCTTGTTTAATCGCCTTCTTTTAACCATCATTTTTTCAAATTTTAAATCTATCATAAATGGCTACTAGCAGAGATGATATAAAATTTTTAAGCAATCCGAACATCGGTTCGATGCGTAAAAAATATTGCCGCTTCAAAAAATTCGGCATTAAGCATGTTGATTACAAAGACGAAGATTTCTTACTTCAATTTATCAATGAGCAAGGCAAATTGTTGCCGCGCCGTATCACGGGTAACTCTTTGAAATATCAACGTAAAGTGTCAACTGCCGTCAAACGTGCACGTCACTTAGGTTTATTGCCATATTTGGCAGACCTTATGAAGTAATTATTTATTCCACAATTCTAAATTCCAGAATTTCAAGGGTTTATATGTTTTGAAATTTTGAAATATTGGGATTAAAAATCTAAATTTCATCATGGATATTATAATGTTACAAGATGTGGATAAGGTCGGAGATAAGTACCAAACCGTAAAAGTAAAAGACGGTTATGGCAACAATTTCCTTATCCCTAAAGGCTTAGCGCTCGTTGCAAACGACTCTAATCGCCGTAAATATGCCGCTATCAATCGCGCATTGGATAAAAAAGAATCGCTTCGCCTCGGTGAATACCAAGCAACTGCTGCGCAACTCAATGGCAAAACGATTAAAATCGTTGCCAAAGCAGGTGCTTCAGGCAAGTTATTTGGTTCTGTTGATGCTGCTCAAATCGCTGCGGCGATTTCTGAACAACTTGGTGTCGCTATCGAGCGCAAAAGAGTTGCTTCTGAGCCATTGAAAGAATTGGGTACGCACATCGCTACAGTCAATTTGCACAAAGAAGTTTCGGCTTCTGTCACTGTCGAAATCGTTTCGGCGGATGCACCAGTTGCAGTTGCAGCTGTTGAAGAAGTTGCTGTTGAAGCTTAATTTTTTTAGCAAAATCATAATAAAAAAGCCGTCTTGAGTCTTCAAGATGGCTTTTTTATTGTTAATTCTACTTTTTGCATAAGGCATAAAGTTGTTCAATCGTCCCCGCAAAAACATTCAAATCAATCGGTTCACTAATGCCATTACATCGCGCTTTGTCGCTAAACTGCCAAAAAGACCATTGCCG
>JAYSQG010000003.1:0-60027 GCA_043721685.1 Saprospiraceae bacterium
TTAGTTGGTTAGTTAGTATTAAACTGACCAACTAACATCAACCCTCTAACTAACAAAGGATACATCATGACAATTAACAATCAAGTAAAAACGGGTAAAATAATGATTGCCGAGCCTTTTATGCTCGATCCACATTTTCGGCGTTCTGTTGTACTCATCACAGAACATCGAGAGGACGGTGATGTGGGTTTTATCATCAATAAAATGCTCGATATGCGACTGAATGATGTAATGCTGGACTTTCCAGATTTCAATGTGCCGCTGTTTTATGGTGGTCCTGTGGCGACTAATTCAATCCAATACATTCATAATATCGGTGAAATGTTAGAAGGCTCAACACGTATCAGCAGCGGCGTTTATTGGGGTGGTAGTTGGGATAATCTCAAATTTTTGATTGAAGCGAAACTAGTTGAACCGAAACACATACGCTTTTTCGTCGGATATTCTGGATGGACAGAAGGGCAATTGCAGGGTGAATTGGGTGAATCCTCTTGGATTTTGGGCGATATGCACGCCAATTATATTTTCAATGCGCAACCGCATACCCTTTGGCGTACTGTTTTGCAACATAAAGGCGATGCCTATTCTATCATTGCCGATATGCCTGAAGACAATAATTTGAATTAACAAGAAACTATCGTAGTTTTGTCAAAAAAAGAAATAAAAGTATGCTTGACCATTTACATATTGAAAATTATCGCCTTTTCAAGTCATTACAACTTGATGGTTTAAAGCGTGTCAACTTGATAACGGGTAAAAACAATACGGGCAAAACAGCGATTTTGGAAGCGATTAGGATTTTGGAAAGTGATGGGGAGAATGATGTTCTTAATCATATTTTGACAAAACGAGATGCAATTGAAAGTAATATTTCTTTTGGTGAAATTTTCCAAAGTTTAACTAATGATAAGAAGAAATTGGCTTTTAGAATTAATAATTCTATCATTCAATATGATTCAAATAAAGATGATTTCCTCCCCACTTTCGAAATCACAGAACTTATGACATCTGATGTCATAAAAATTAATAGAATCAATAGAGTTGAACAAACACGATTTGACAAAGTCATTTACGTCCCAACTTCACTCGATTTTGATAACACCTACCTGTGGAAAAAAATAGACCTTTCTCCACGAAAAAAAGACGTTATAAAAATTCTTAACGTCATTGAGAAGAAAATAATTGATGTTGGTTTAGATGTTGAAAATCGTAAACCTAAAGTTTTGTTGTCTGATGAAGAAAATCCTTTACCATTGCGGATGTTAGGTGAAGGCACAAACCGTATTTTTACCATTGCTTTGGCTTTGGTAAATGCTCGAAACAATATTCTTTTGATTGATGAAATTGATTTAGGATTGCATCATTCTGTTCAAGAAAAATTGTGGGAAATCGTATTTAGGTTTTCAAAAGAACTCAATGTTCAAGTTTTTGCAACAACTCATAGCCAAGATTGTGTGCAGGCTTTTGGTGAAATTTGGAACAAACCAGAAAATCAAAAAGAAGGCAATTATATTCGTTTGCAACGAAATAGGCTTGATTCGACTATTATTGAACCCGTTTATTACGATGCCAATGTCTTATTGGGTTCAATTTACGATAACCTTGAAATCCGTTAATTATGAATCAAAGACTATTGGTTGAAGGGCAAAACGATTTGCACGTCATTCTAAACCTATGGAAAGTTTTAGGTTTGAAAGATGTCAAGAACTACAACAAAAGACGATTTCCTGTTTTTGCAGAAGGCAAACAGAATATACCCTTAAAAATTGCAGAATTGCTCTCATCTTCTGATTTAGAAAATATCGGTATTGTCGTTGACGCAGACAAATCCACTCAAAGTACATGGCAGAGTCTTCGTTTTGAATTAGAAAAGTATGAATTCACACTGCTTCCCGATGTTTTTCCAATCGAAGGTTTGATACTTAAACAAGCAGGTTTACCAAAAGTTGGTTTATGGATTATGCCAGATAATGCACATCATTCCACCGAAGACGTTGCCTATTTGGAGCATTTCTATGAACGTATTATCAAACCCGAGGATAAATTACTGCAAAAAGCGACTGAAATTGTAACAGAAATTAGTCAAGACAATGATTGCCGTTTTACAAAAAACAAATTCCAAAAAGCTAAAATTCATACTTGGTTGTCATGGCAAGAAGAACCTGGAATCGCAATGGGTTTCAATTTAAGAAGAGATGATTTATTTGATTTCAAAAACCCAATTGTCTTGAACTTTAAGATTTGGTTGGAAAACACTTTTGAATTGGAAAATGGGTCCCCTCAGTAACAAACAAAAAAAGATACCTCCGAAACTCAATGCTCCGAAGGTATCCCAACTAAACCAAACTCATGAATGTATGAAAAACCAAACTCTATTTCTTTACTAAACTTATGGGCGAGCCATTGTCTTATTTCCACCGCCAAACGGCACTGTAAAACCTGCACTTACACCAAAACCTTGATTTTTTACTTTAGCACCAATGATAGGCACTTCATAAACCTCATTGAAACCATGCGTGTAACGCGCTTCACCAAACAATTTCGCATTGCCAATTGGCACTTCAAATCCTGCACCGACTACACCGCCGACTTCAAAACGCTTGTAATTGACATTGTCTAAATTGATAGGCGTTGAAGCCACTTTAATGTCAATAATTACTTGTGCATGTGTTTCCAAATTGCCATTCAAAGCATATCCGACTGAGGGACCTGCAAAAACATAACCCGAAGCACCTGCACTTCTAAATTTATATTTCGCTAAAACAGGTATATCAACATATTTAATCGCGGTAACCGCACTCACACCCACTGGTATTGGCACATTGTAGATTGTCAAATCCTTGCTTTCTTGGATGCGGAAGCCTTTTTGAACATAATTCAATTCAGGTTGAATCGAAAAATTGTCTGTCAAACCAATTTGAGCAACCAAACCAAAGTTAACATTCGTCATTTTTTTGAAATCTAAAGTACCATTAAACGCAGGTGCTGAAACGTTGTTCCAATTGTACCCAATCTTACCGCCTAAGGAAAAGATTTGAGCTGAAAGCGTTAAACTGACGAAAGCGATAAGAGCAGTTGCTAAAATTGATTTTTTCATTGTGTAAAAGTTCTTAGATCGTTTGTTAATAAAAATTGTGATTGTAATTTGTCCTTGTCCGGAACCGCTAAAAAATGTGTTGTGATTGATAATTTGTCCTTGTTTCAGAACCGCTAAAAAATGTGTTGTGATTAAAAATTTGTCCTTGTTTCAGAACCGCTAAAAAAAAATGTGTTGTGATTGATAATTTATCCTTGTCTTGGAACTTCTAAAGTACCCCCTCAGTATTTCAGTGATTTTCGAAAACTTTTCTCTTTTCACTTCTAACTTTTCACTTTCTTTAATTATGACACAAAGAACGGCAGAGGTAACGTTAACAGGGGTTAACGCGTTGTTATTGTATATTTAATATTTAAGTTAAAATGTTAATTTTAGTGAAAATTAATAAAAAAAGGGCTTTCTGGCGGTTCAGAAAGCCCTTTTTTGAGTTCTTTTAATGACTTATAATCTCAAAGGAATAATTTTATTTACCTACGATTGTTACTTTAATGTGCTAATGTATGGATTCTACTGGATTCATGGAACATGAGAACGTTATTTAATCTACAAACGTGCAAATTCTCACGGATTTGTAAAGTTTTGACCAAAAAAATCCCGAATCTCCTTGTTTGGGAATTCGGGATGTCTCATGTTAAGGTATCATAATAAATACCAGTTATTGCATAAGTCTATAATGATAAGATTCACAGCCATTTTTACCATCAAATACTGAGGGGGGGGGACTTTTATTACAAAGTTGTTGTTGCAATTTTAAGACTGTTCTTTTTATTGTCTTTCTTTACTTCATGCGCTATAAGTAATTGATTATCAATAATCAAACCCGTGGAATTGGTCGCACTTTCTGAACCTTCAACTGATATAGTTTCTGAAACTTTATCACCGTTAATTTTTCTGAAAACGAGTTGAGTTTTATCATTTCCTTGCTCCCAAAGCATAGCCGATATTTTTGATGAGGACATCAAAGTTGGATTTTTTACTGAGGGGTCATCTAAAACAAACAGTTTTTTGCCTTCTTGCGTCACCAATCTGATGCCTGATTCCGTTTCAGCGCCCGAATACCATGCGACCAATGCACTTTTGCCATGAGTGATTGATGTAGCACCACTGTGCGGACAACCATTAATTTTCCAGCCGTCATTGTGGACGATTTGTGGTTTTGAAAAAGTTGCGCCATTATCTGTTGATGTCATTTTGGCAATGTCCCGAATATCATCATTGTTGTCCCGATAATAGACATTCAATGCGCCATTTGCGTCAACTAAAAAATTAATATTACAACAATCGCACACCACAGGGTCAATGACTCTTTCGGGTTGAAACACGCCGTTTTTCGTTATAACAAGGCGTAAATCGCGTTCTTCATGCTTCGTACTGCCTTTTACATCTTTCAAATAAGCTACTGCAACTTCATCGTTTGACATTAAAACAGCATCAAAAAAGCCCCTGACAATGCCTTTTGTAGGGTCTGAGTCAACAGATTGAGGGCTTGACCAAGTAGCACCACCATCTTTTGACTCACAGTAAACAAGCTCAGCAGATCGGCCGCCACGACCACGCCCTCCACCTTGTTGGTTACCTGAAGTTTCTGCGGGAGCGTCAGCACGATTAGAAAAAACAGCAACTAAGCTACCATCTTTTTTCACCAATACTTTTGCCCGCATCAAACGGCTGTTTCCGACACCTGTTCCCGAATAAATAACCTTTTTCTCTGAAAAGGTTTTGCCTTTATCTTTTGAAAAAGCGAGGCAAAATAAAGTCATGCCTTGCTCATCTTTTTCTGTCCACGATAGCAAAATCTCACCTTTAGGCGTCTGCGTGAGCAAAGGCATGGAATAGGTTTTTGTATCATCGGTTGCAAATACTGAGGGGGTCGTTTTTACAGTTTGAAAATTTGGGAAAAGGGCGTTGCCTGTCCATTGATTTATGCCTTCTGCTTGCACTGTGCTACACATGGGCATGTCAGAATTGGATTTGGTTTTGTCTGATTCGTTTGAACCAAAAAATGCCAGAACACTGAATAATAAGGCATTAAAAGAGATAATGAGCTTTATCATTGAATTTTTTTAGTTGAGTGAAAATAAAATAAAATACGATTCTTTCAAATAGGGTAAAGGGTTTTCTTTTACGATTATTACATTAAGTTTTAATTGGATAGCCCAAAGTGGTGGTACAAAAGTAAAAAAAAACAAACTTTATAATTTTTAAAAGACGACTACTACGACAATTGTGAAGATGAAAAGGTGGATTGTGGTGGTTTGTTTCGTTTAGGAAAAGTCCTGCACGTTAATTGTGTTTATTTTGCTAATTTGAAAACATTGAAAAACGACATGAGCAGTCCGTATTTCAATGAGTTGAGACTGTATAAAAAGAGTGTCAAGATAAGAAAAAATAACCTTTGATATATGAAAAAAGGCTTCTCGCATATCGCAAGAAGCCCTTTTTTATACCATATATTAGAATAGTCAAATCTAAACGTTAAACAAAAAGTGCAGCACATCGCCATCTTTCACGATATATTCTTTACCTTCTGAACGCAATTTACCGACTTCACGCGCTTGTTTTTCACCACCAAGTGTCACATAATCATTGTACGCAATCGTTTCAGCACGGATAAAACCACGCTCGAAATCGGTGTGAATCACACCCGCCGCTTGCGGTGCTGTCCATCCTTTACCAATCGTCCAAGCACGTACTTCTTTAACACCTGCTGTGAAATAAGTAATCAAATTCAGAATCCGATAGCATGAATGAATGACTTTATTGACACCCGCTTCGTCCAAACCCATCGCTTCGATGTATTCCAAACGTTCTTCTTTTGATTCTAATTCCGCAATTTCTGCTTCAATTTGAGCTGAAATCAAGATAATTTCTGCCCCCTCAGTAGCGACAGCCTTTTTGAAGGTTTCAGTCAATTCATTACCCGTCAAAACCGCTGCTTCGTCCACATTACAGATATAAACAATCGGTTTTGCTGTCAACAAAAACATCTCTTCGATGACTGCTTTGGCATCCGCATCTTCTGCTTTATAACTGCGGGCAGGTAAACCTTCGTACAAATGATCATAGACTTTCTGACAAACCTCAATCGCACCCAAAGCCGATTTGTCGCCCCCTTTTGTACTTTTTTTATAACGGTCAAGACGTTTTTCCACTGTCTCTAAATCTTTCAGAATCAATTCGTTGTCAATAATCGTTTTGTCACGAACAGGGTCAACAGAACCTTCAACGTGGACAATATTATCGTCTTCAAAACAACGAACAACATAGACAATCGCATTGACCTCACGAATCGTTGCCAAAAACTGATTGCCCAAACCTTCGCCTTTTGATGCTCCTTTGATAAGCCCCGCGATGTCCACAATTTCTACCGTTGTGGGCAAAATACGTTGTGGATTGACGAGTTCTGCTAATTTATCGAGCCGTGCATCCGGCACCGTTATCATACCCACATTCGGGTCTTTTGTTGCAAAAGGATAGTTCGCCGCCAATGCTTTTGCAGAGGTCAACGCATTAAAAAGAGTGGATTTTCCGACGTTTGGCAAGCCAACGATGCCGCATTTCAAAGCCATAATTATATATTATTGAGTGATAAATTCTAAAAAGCGGCGCAAAGGTACTTATTTATGGTAAAATTTACCACCTATTTTCAAATACAAAATGATAAAGGCATTCAATACCATTTTTATTGGTAGAGCGTTTTTAGCATACAAGCATTTTAAAGAGAAAAATTATCTCAAAGAGCATTTTGTTGAACTGGTTTTTTCGGATTTTGACACCAAAAATTTTGAAGAAAATCAGGGCTTTATCCGTTCTTTTTCTATATATTTGTACGGTATTTCGGGTGGGATTTCTGTTGATGAAATAATGAGACAAAAAGAAATACTTGAAAAAAAATCAAATCAAAATCAAAATTCACAAACAATGGTAGATATAATAGAATTACTTCAAGAAGAATTTAAGAAAAGAGGTCGTGAAGAGGGCATCGAAAAAGGCATTGAAAAAGGTAAGAAAATAGCTGTTTTCGACGCATGGGAAAGAGGCTATGAAATTACATTATTATCCAATGTTTTTTCATTGTCAACTGACCAAGTTCTTGCTATTATTGAAGAAATGAAAAAAGAAAAGGGATAATTAATTTTAAAAAAAAAACGCAAAAGGCAATCGGTTTCGTAGGCGGTTGCCTTTTGTATTTTTAAAATCATAAAATTTTATTTTTGAAAACGCTACTAAGCTTTATCTATATGTAGCTATTCATTTTTTTATAACAAATAGACCCCTCAGTACGTTAGGTTTACAGACTATAAAAACGCTTTTTCGTTTATAAAAAACTTCAAACTATGCGCCAATTTTTATCCATAACTGCCTTGTTGTCAATGTTTTGCCTCGCAATCGTAGGTTGTACGTATATCTTGAAAGTGAAAGACAGCAAAACGGCTTTCGAATTAAGACAATACGCCAATGCCGCCAATTTTGGTCAAAAAGAATTTGCAAAAGCCAAAACTAAAGTAGAAAAAGGTAAAATTGCCTTTCTCATTGCCGACTCATATCGTGAATTACACAACGACATGAAGGCGCAAACGTGGTACAAAACTGCCTATGACAATGGTTCAAACCTCGATGCGCTGCGTGAATACACCTACTGCCTCAAACGTTCTGAAAACTACAAAGAAGCAGCCGATGCCTTCAAAACTTTAGGTCTAGAAATCGGCGCGCCTTATGAATATCGGCGCGAAATCACAGCTTGCAATGTCGCTGCGGGTTGGATTGACGACCAAAAATATTCAGGTTTTACTGTCGAACCTGCCACATTTAATACGCCGGCTGCCGATTATGCCCCCTCAGTATTGAACGACGGACAAATCGTTTTTACAAGTGACCGCTCTTCTGCAACAGGTGAAGCCATTTATGCTTGGACAGGAAATAAATTCAGCGACTTATTTATAGTTGAAAACAACAATGCAAAAAGCTTTGATAAACAACTCAATACAAAAGACAACGAAGCAACTGCTACATTCACAGCCAACGGCAATGAAATGTATTTTACTAAATCGGGCAACGATACAACTATCTACAGTTCAAAAATATTCTATTCTAAAAAAATAAGCGGGACATGGACAACACCTGAAGTTCTGCCTTTTTGTAAAGAAAAAATCCGCTATTCGACCCCCGCAGTATCTGCTAATGGTAAGACGCTTATTTTCGCCTCAAATGATCCAGAAGGCTGGGGTGGTTTTGACCTTTACGAATGCCAAATGACATCCGAAGGTTTTGTTGAACCTAAACTGATGCCCCGCACGATTAATTCTCAAGGCAATGAGGCCTATCCTTCCATGGATGTAGATACACTCTATTTTGCTTCCGATTTTCATACAGGCATGGGCGGATATGATATTTTTAAGAGCTATAAACTCAAAGATGGTACTTGGTCTAGCCCTTGGAATATGAAGCCGCCCATCAATTCAGGCTCTGATGATTTCGGATTTGTTGTTGATAATCAATCAGTTAAGAAAGACGATGTGTTCCAACAAGGCTATTTTTCATCGAATAGGATAGGGGGGAAGGGCAATGATGATATTTATCGTTTTGAACGCCGCACACCGCCACCACGCCCTGTTGTGGTCGTTCCAGAGAAGCCTAAAGAGATTAAAATTGTATATAAAAACACGCTTGATATCATTGTTTTAGAAAAAGTATTTCAAGCCAACGACAATCCAAACTCAAAGGTTTTGGGTCGAAAACCGTTAGCAGATTCTAAGATGAGTATTACAATCAATGGAAAAAAACATGAAATGACCGTCAATACTGAGGGGGTCGCTTCGCTCGATTTGGACGATAATACGGACTATGCTTTCATTGCTTCGCATGACGGCTACTTGAATAATTCAGAAAAATTCTCTTCAAAAGGTTTAGGCAAAGACCCTGCTAATCCTATTCAGAAATTTGAAGTAGAGATTGTTTTGGATAAAATCTATAAAAACAAAGAAATTACACTTGACAATATCTATTACAACTACGACAAATGGGATATTCGGATAGATGCAGAACCAACTTTGATAAAATTAGCTCAGACATTATCAGAAAATCCAACCATCAAAATTCAATTATCGAGTCATACAGACTGTCGTGGCAAAGACGATTACAACGCCACTTTAAGCCAAAAACGGGCTGAATCTGCGGTTAATTTCCTCATTTCAAAGGGTATTGCAACCGAGCGTTTGGTAGCAAAAGGCTATGGAGAGTCACAACCCGCTGTCGTTTGCGATTGTGCAAAATGTACAGAAGACCAACATCAAGCAAATCGTAGGACGACGTTTAAGGTATTAGAATAATCGTTTTTTGTCATTCTGAACGTAGTGAAAGAATCTGATAATCAATCATTTAGATTCTTTCACTGCGTTCAGAATGACAAAAAAAAATGATTATTTGTCATAAATCATGATAAATTTTGTTAAATCGGGTTTCACTTTGCGCTTTCTTTTGACTTCATAATCATAAATCGTTTTTCCTAAATTTGCCATAAAAGGATAGCCAACGGTATCATAATCGTATTTATCGTCGTTAAAAATGCCATCAGAATTGCAATAAATGACGGTAGTCAGCATAAATTCTATCTTTTTTTCAAAGTCAACGATATAGGCATTGTCGAGTAAAAAACCGTAAGCATCGCCTACCTTATTGAAAATCCGAATTGAACTCGGTATCGGCTTTTTAGAATCGCCAAACATCAAAAATTTGCAATAGCTGTCATACATCGCTGTGTCTTTTTTATAAGGAGGATTGCTCGTTCCTGTTGGAAATTGCGACATATACTTGTAAATGAGCTGATAATCGTCTTGGGTTAGGTCGAAACGTTGTTCTTTTGGCACGCTTTCTGGGAAAAGTACCCCCCTCAGTATCGCTTGTTGATTTTCGAGTGGAAAGCAGTTTTTGTAAGTAAAATCAAAAGGTTCTTCTACAACTTTACCGTTCTGCATATAACCTGAGCCTATTTTTATAGGCGCAATGGGTTCATAAACTTTTGGATTTACAAGCATTGGTTGCCGATAAAGGTCGGTCAACATCCATTCATCTCCTTCTGTTTTATTTCTAAAAATAATGGGATTTGACCGCCTGTTTTGTTCCCTTGACATCGGTATTTGCAAACGATGAACGATGCGCAAGTCCTGATAGCCTTTTTGGTAAAGCGTTTCGTTAAATGCCTCTTGCCCCATGAATTCATAAAGGCGATTGAACGCATCATTGTCACTCACCAAAAGAATTTTTTTGATATAATGCTCAATCGTAGGTATTCCACCGTTTTCAAGATTCGTTTCATCGGTCGTTTGTTTGATTTGACCGTCAAAAGCAGAATCTGATAACATCCATGATTGCCTTGTTAAACCTTTGATATTCAATTGATTGAGTTTTTCTAGTGCCAATAAACATGCAGGGAATTTAACCGTCGAAGCAGGATAAAAGTATTCGTCTTTGTTGATGCGATAAGCATAACTTTTGAAAGTAGGTGTATTGTTTTTATCTCGATCAATTTGAGTATAAAGGATTTGAACGTGATATTTCGACGGTTCTGCAAGGATTTTGCCAAACAGTTCAGGCTTTTTTTTGAGAATATTAGTAAGTAATTTATCCGTTTTTTCTTGCGAAAAAACTGTGTTTATACAAAAGAGAAACACCAAAACGAGTCCTTTTTTCATCTTATAAATAGTTAGGTTTGATAAATTTTTCAACAAAGTAAAAAAACAAAAACTATCAAATGAAAAAAAGCATCTTTTTCCTTTTCGCTTCAATTGTTTTGTCTTGCCAAAATGCACCAAAATCACCCCCTCAGTATAAAATTGAAATAGCAGAAAAAATACAGGAAAGTATTGATTTTCAATACGTTAAAGATATTTTAGTGCCGAGTGGCTATGAAAGAATGTCTCTTACGGAGGGGTCTTTTGCAGTTTTTTTAAGTCATCAAAAACTGAAAAAAGATAAGACGGTTTATCTATTTGATGGTCGAAAAAAGGTCAATCAAACTGCTCAATTTGCGGTGCTTGATGTGTCTGTTGGCGAGCGGGATTTGCAGCAATGTGCAGATGCTGTTATGAGGTTGCGGGGTGAGTATTTATATCAGCAAAAAGCTTATGATATAATAGCTTTTCATGCGGTCAGTGGTGAGTTGATGCGTTTTGTAGATTGGGCAAATGGGAATCATAATTTATTGAAAAACAAGAGTTTATATCAGAGATTAAAACCTGATGCCGATGTTTCTTATCCCAATTTTATAAAATACATGAACTTCGTTTTTGCTTATGCATCTACTTTGTCATTGGAAAAGGAATTGACACCCCTCAGTAAAATCAGCGATATTCAGTCAGGTAATGTGTTTATAAAAGGTGGTGCGCCAGGACATGCAATTATCGTCATGGACGTTGCTATAAACAAGGCAAATGGTAAAAAGATATTCTTACTGGCTCAAAGTTATATGCCTGCACAGGATATTCATATTTTGAAAAACCCCAACAACAGCATTTTGTCGCCTTGGTACAGTGTAGATTTTGGGTGTGGTTTACAAACGCCTGAATGGGATTTTGATGAAAATTCGTTACATCATTTCGTTAATTGACATATTTGTTTTTTACACGCAATGATTTTAATATTTATAAAAAACTCAAAAATATGGGTTTAAAAAATATTGAAAAAAATATGTTAAGGTTGTTGCACAACCGTTTTGTTTTGGCTGATGATTTGCCTAACTATGTGCAACGAGCTTACAAAAACGAATTTTACAATTTAAGACCATGACAGAAGAAACTAAAACACAAACTATTGAATGGGGTGTTGTTCGCCTGAATTATGCAGAGCCATTTGAGCTTTTTTTGACGAAATCACTGAAGCCTTTTGTGAACAGCCTCATTCAAGCAGGCATCGTTGAACGCTATTTTTGGCAGCGTGGATATGATAGAGGCGCACACATTTTGCTGTGTATGAGAGCCGAAATGCAGACGCTCAATGAACTCGTTTTACCGAGTTTGAATGAATATTTTAACCACTATGTTGAGGATTTGCCTTCCTTCCGACCTTTTGAGGATCCAGATTTTGAGCCCAATGATTCGATTCAAACATCTGTTTATCAACCTGAAATTGAGGAGTGGGGCGGCATGATTGCTATGCCGATTATTGAGCGTTTTCAACAAGCATCGAGTGAAGCCGTTTTGAGTTTTATGGCTGCGAAAGCCGAAAAATGGTCTCCTGTTGAAGCTTTGGCAACGGCTATTGAAATGCATTTAGGTTTTGCTGATGCCTCGGGTATGAAAAAAGATGAAGCGATTCAGCTTTTTGATTTCTGCTTGATGCGCCATGTTAAAGAGCCTTTTTCATTGCAGCTTTTTGAATATATTTTCAAAAAACAAGAAAAACCTTTAGTTGAGTTTACTGAAAAATTGTGGGCATCATTGAAAAGAGGGACTTTGTTCAAAGAGCGTTATTACAATCAGTATCTTGAACATTCCTATTATACTTCCGAAGATTTGAAATTGACTTTTCGCAAAAGAAGTCTCGATGTCGAACCTACTTTTTCTTCGATTTGGGTCTTATTCTCAAAACTTTTTGAAGAGTCAAATAAACGTTTGGGCTTGCAAGGTCGGCATGAATTGCTGCTTTATTATGCGATTTTGAGGTCTTTGGAGAAGGTGAATGTGGTTGAAAAGTATTGATTTTTGACCACTGATGGCGGCTATCATTGTCATGAGTGGTCAAAAAAAAATCAATACTAATTTAGTAAAACCTGCCTTTTAATATTCAAAATATTGATGACAATGATAGCCGTCATTAACGTCAAACCAATCAGAATAACAGGCGAGTCATAACCTTTGGTGACTGAAAAGTCCTGTTTTTCTAGCCAACTTACTACACTTATTCGCGTAAGCGATAAAACAACGACAACTGTTGCAAAAATGCTTCCCAACAGTCGCAAAAGTGACCCCCTCAGTATGCTCGAAATATCACTTGGGCGGTAACCGATTTGACGCAAAAGTCTAATGTCTGCTGCTGATTTTGAGATAATAAGTTGATAATTAAGCACAAACACAAGTGTGGATAACAGCATAAGTAAAATGCCGATGATGGCGAGCGCAACAATTGTTGCGTTCAGAATCGAGCCGAGTTTGCCACCGATGAGCCTGCCCGTACTCAGTTCGTAGCCATGTTCGTTGAGATAATTACCAAGCGTTTTGTCGTAGGGATTAGCTACTTTTAGCAGGACGCGGCTTGCGCCATAATCGGGTTGGTCGCCGTATTGCGAGTTGGCAAAAGTCATAAAACTTTCAGGAACGAGTATGGAATTGATGCGATTACTGAAACCAATGATGCGCCCTGTAAATGTTTTTTCAACACCTTTTCCACGAATATTTATGTCAAAATTGACTTTGCGAATGGTCGAAGGCGTAAATTGGGGTAAGCCTTGACTGATAGCGAAACCAAAATTATAGAGTGCCAAATAATCTTTTGACATGATAATGGGTACCTCCCGTTGTCCTTCTTGCCAACGAAAATCAGGGTCTTGGATGTCGAGATGCTCTTGTGGAACGGATTCAAAAAAAAGTTCAGTATATAAATTTATGGCGCTACTAGATGCACTGACTTTGAAACGATTGGCAGTGAATGGGGCAATTGATTTTGTAAAAGATTGATTACCAATATCTTTCAATTCTTCTGGTTTGAAAACGGATTTACCAAAAATTGTATTCGCTAAACTGACTGGTTTGTTGAGAATTACGTAGTTATCGCCTTCTGACGACCCCCTCAGTATTTTATGTAAATCGAACCATGTTTGTAGGGAAAACAAGAGGAGTGTCAAACCTATGAACGCACCGATGGCAGCCCCGATGACTTGCCAAATATTTCGGTTTTGTGTAAGGAGCTTTTTTAAGATATTAGAAGACATAGTAATGGTGAATATGATAATGGTGAATGGGTCGAATATTATTTGATATACTTTTCAGTGTGCAATAATGCTATTTTTATTTGTGTTGACAAAAAAAGGACTTTGGTTTATTCAAAAAAAAGGTGTTATCTGAAAACAGACAACACCTTCAATCAACATTATTTTTTAAAACTTAATCTTTAATTTCAATTATTGAGCTTTAAAAAATGCTTTATATTCTTTATTGAACTCCATTTTTTCTTTTGATGCCAAGTTGTACGAAATAGTTACGCCACCATAATAATAAAAGTCATGCTTGATTTTATTACCTCTGGGTTGTCCTTGCGGATTTTCAAGTTTTTGACCGAAATATGCAGGCATACGATAAGATAGCTCTGCCGCAATTTCATTTTGTTTAGCTAATTCTTCCAAGTTAGGATAATTGCCACTTACATCATCGAGATAATCGGTAAAAGCATAACGAAAACCGAGTTCAAAACCCAAATTTATTCGTTTTGTTGCGGCCAATTTAAATCCAATGCCTGCTGGAATAGCAAGAGCAAAGCGACTATAAGGTTTGCCACCTTCAAGAAACTGCCCCTCAGTACCCAACGGCTGTAAATCCGTTAAAACACCATTAGAAGCCTTGACTTGTGGATTAAAATAGAAACCAGCCACTCCTGCAAACAAGTAAGGCGATGCGATATGACCGTCTAAAACGTCAAACTTTGTGAGATTCACTTCTCCCGTTGCAGCTACTTCATAAATAGTCGTAACAGTCCCTAAATTGCGGCTTCTACGTGAACCCGAAGCGTATTTATCGGCAGCCGAGAAACTGGCATATAGCGCTGAAGCTTTTACGGCAAAAATGGGTGAATAATTCCACCTTACAAAAGCTCCAGCTGATTTGCCAAAAGAACGTGTATCCGGCTTATCGGCTTGAAGGTCGCCTATATAACTTGTTGCACCCGCTGTTAGACCTGCTTCAAAATATTGTGCTTTCGATTGCAGTGTAAATAGAAGAATAAATGCTAGCGTAATCAGTTTTCTCATGCTTTGAGTTTTTAATTAAAAAGTAAATGCAAATATGATTTAAATTCAGTTTTTTATATTTATCAAAAATAATTCCAATTTTAATTTAATCTCATTTTTTTTTAATAATTTTTACTTTTTTGATATAGCTTAAGGTCTGATACGTTTTTATTGTACCTATTGCAACCTATTGTCCGTTTTATTATCATTAAATCCAGCTATTTTTTTTAAATAGTGGAGACTTAGCCCAACCTTTAATAAATAATGGGTTTGGTTTTTGCGTTTAAATGGTAATTTTGGCGCAAATATTAAAACCAAGATATCATATCACTTTTCAATTTAAAAAAAATCATAGTAAAAATGAGATTAAAGAATTTATTGTTTGCGGGGATTGTCCTCGTTTTTAGTACATCAATTGACGCACAAACTAAAGCACCCGATAACTGGTTCAACCTTGACCCAACAGAAAATAATGTAAATGGTGTGAGTACGGAGAAAGTTTATTCCGATCTTTTACGAGGTAAAAAAGGTCAAATGGTCGTTGTCGCTGTTATTGATGGCGGCGTTGATTATATGCATCCTGACTTAAAAGATGTTATGTGGCATAACCCGCGCGAAATACCAGGAAACGGTATTGATGATGACAAAAACGGTTATATTGATGACGTTTATGGTTGGAATTTTTTAGGGGGTAAAGATGGGCGTAGTGTGAATCATGAAACACTGGAAATTACACGCCTTTATGGCAAATTGAAACCTAAATATGATTCAGCTGACCCTGCAAAATTGTCTAAATCGGAAAAAGTTGAATACGAACAATATCAAACCGCTAAAAAAGAAGTCGAATCAAAACTTCAGGAAGGTCAAGAAGCTTTGGCAGAATACGAGGGCATGAAAACGACCTACTCCAATGCATTGGATGCTGTTGAAGGTGCTTTGGGAGGCAAGGCTATTACAAAGGCCAATGTGGATGCTATAAAAGTTGGAACGAATCAAAGTCTCATCATTGGTAAAAATATTTTAGCTAAAATGATGAGTTTGGGCAAAGATGTTTCGAGCTTTAAAGCTATTAAAACAGAGCTGATTGACCCGATTCAAGAAGGTGTAGAATATTATGAAACGAAAGTTAAATATCAATACAACCCAGAATTTAATCCGAGAGCTGAAATAGTTAAAGACAATTACGCCAATAGTTATGAGCGTAATTATGGCAATAATGACATAAAAGGACCTGATGCGATGCACGGCACACACGTTGCAGGCATCATCGGAGCAGTTCGAGACAACAACGTGGGTATGAAAGGCGTAGCCGATAATGTGCGCATCATGGGCGTTCGCTGTGTGCCTGATGGCGACGAGCGTGATAAAGACGTTGCAAACGCTATCATTTATGCCGTTGACAATGGTGCGTCTGTTATTAATATGTCATTTGGGAAGAGCCAATCATGGGATAAAGAAGCGGTTGATAAAGCTGTTAAATATGCCCAATCTAAAGACGTTCTCCTTGTTCATGCAGCAGGTAACGATGCCAAAGACAACGATGCAGCTGAAGCGAATTTCCCTAATGCCCGTTTTCAAAAAAAAGGTTGTTTCCGTCCTAAAAAAGCCAAAAACTGGATAGAAGTGGGTGCATTGTCTTGGAAAAAGAACGAAGATGCTGTAGCGGAATTCTCAAACTATGGTAAAAACAATGTTGATGTGTTTGCTCCAGGTGTTGATATTTATTCTACTTTGCCTGATAATCAATATAAAAACTTGTCGGGAACGTCTATGGCTTCGCCTGTTTGTGCAGGTGTAGCAGCGGTCATTCGCTCATATTATCCTGAATTGACAGCTGAACAAGTTAAAGAATGTATTGAAAAATCAGTTGTAAAACAGGATTATAAAGTAAAAAAACCAGGCACTGAAGAGAAAGTTTCTTTCAGCAGTTTGAGCCGTACTGGTGGCGTTGTGAATGTTTATAACGCTGTGAAATTGGCAGGACAGATGAAAGGTAAAAAGAAAAATGTGACACGCGTTTAAAATTGCAAAAGGCAAATTTCAAGGGGCAATCGAGACAACCATCTTGATTGCCCTTTTTACTTTTGGATTCAATCTCATTTTTAATAAAGTACTACGTATCTTTGCGCACTTTTTAATCAAAAACCACCGCTATACTGAGGGGGTACATTTCTTCTAAAATATAAAGTATTGAAAACTAAAACATTAAAGAGAGATAAAGTCAACGTCATCACGCTCGGTTGCTCAAAAAATACAGTTGATTCAGAGAATCTGATGACGCAACTCAAAGCAAATGATTTTGATGTCAAACACGACAGCGACCGTAAGGCAAACGTTATCATTGTTAATACGTGTGGTTTTATTGACTTGGCAAAACAAGAGTCAGTTGATACCATTTTGGAATATGCAGACTTGAAAACACAAGGGAAAATTGACAAGCTCTACGTCACAGGCTGCTTGTCGCAACGGTATAAGGACAACCTTGAAGCAGAAATACCTGAGGTAGATGCCTTTTTCGGAACGCTTGAATTGCCGCAATTGTTGGCAAAACTTGATGCCAATTATCAACATGAACTGATAGGTGAGCGGCTGATTTCGACGCCGAGCCATTATGCTTATCTCAAAATTTCGGAAGGCTGTAACCGGACTTGTTCGTTTTGTGCGATTCCTTTGATGCGGGGCAAACACGTCTCTCGTCCGATTGAAGAATTGGTGCGTGAAACGAAAAATTTGGCACGTCAAGGCGTTAAAGAAATTATGTTGATAGCGCAGGAATTGACATATTATGGCTTGGATTTGTATAAAAAACGGGAATTATCACAGCTTTTAGAGGCTTTACATGAAGTAGAAGGCATCGACTGGATTCGTTTGCACTATGCTTATCCGTCCAAATTTCCAATAGAAGTGTTCGATACAATGGCAAAATTGCCAAAGGTTTGTAAGTATCTCGATATGCCTTTGCAACACGCCAATAATGGCGTTTTAGCACGTATGCGCCGTCAAATTACGCAAGAAGAAACAGTTGAACTCATCAATATTGCCCGCCAAAAAGTGCCTAATATTGCCATTCGTACAACGATGCTTGTTGGTTTTCCGGGCGAAACTGAAGCCGAATTTGAAGATTTATGTCGTTTTGTTGAAGAAATGCAGTTTGAACGTGTCGGTGTTTTTCAATATTCACATGAAGAAGATACTTCTGCTCATGATTTTGAAGACGATATTGACCCCTCAGTAAAAGAGACGCGGGCGCAACGTTTGATGGAAATTCAGCAGGACATATCCTTAGAAAAAAACGAAGCAAAAGTCGGGCAGACGTTGCGCGTTTTATTTGATAGAAAAGAGGGAGAGTATTTTGTTGGACGAACTGAGCATGATTCGCCAGAAGTTGATAACGAAGTTTTAGTAAAAGCTAAAAAAAATTATGTGCGTCTTGGCGATTTTGCTGATGTTAAAATTACAAGTGCAGCCGAATTTGATTTGTTTGGTGAGCTAATGAAAGAAAATTAAAGCTCGAAAACGGGTTGTTAAATGATATAAAAATGTCAACTTTTAGGGTAAAGTTGACATTTTTTTTATTTCCAATTGTACAAAATCGTCCTTATACTGAGGGGGCATTTTTTTCAAATATTTTTTTTAAGAACTTATAAAATTATGAAAATCAAAAAATGATACAGATTATAAATTAGTATTCAAAATTTAAAAAATTTATTAAAATGTTTATATGCAAAAGAAGTCAAATTATTGAAAATCAATAGTTTGACTTCTTTTATAATTTATCCTTAGCTTTGCAAAAAGAAAATAATAAATGGCTTTATGACGAGTTTCTGTCCATCGTTATTTTTCTTAAATTTGAATTTCCCCAAAACAACAAGAAAGCTTAAATCAAACATTAAAGGAACATACGGTTTTTTGAAGCCTACATTTCAAAAAAAAATTGAGAAAACGAATCTTTTGCACATGGAACTAAGGTATTTCTTTTTTATTCTATTTAAACGGAAGTGGTTATTATTGACTGTTGTTATTGCAGCTGCAGGAGCAACGGCTTTTGTTGTCGGTTTGCTACCAAAGAAATATAAATCATCTTCGGTTATCGAAACGGGCTTGATTGACTATAAAAGCGTCCGCGCAATCGGTGAAGCCAACCCTTTTATCCAAGAGTTTGAAATTGAAAGCAAGTTTGCAAACCTTGTTGAGTTGATGAAGGGGCGACCTGCCATAAATGCTCTGACTAAAAAACTCATTCTGCACGATTTACGCCCTACGGATAGTGTGGCAACGTTCAGAAAACTGCAATTAGATGAAAAAAGTGGTATTACGCAAGAGCAAATTGACAAATATCTCGATGCATTGACGCTCCGTCCTGACTCAATAGGCACTTTGGAAGCGGACAAAGAACATGTTTATGTCGCCCGTTCCCTCGAAAAAGCGATGGGTTATGACTACGAAACGGTGAGAGAAAAAATTGACATCAAACGCGTTGAAAAATCGCAATATATGCGTGTCGAATTCGTCGCCGAAAAGCCTGAATTGGCTTATTTCGTCATTAAAAACTTCGTTGACGAGTTTATGAACTCTTTTTATATGCGTAAGGACACTTTTGAAAATAAAACTTATAAATTTTATCACCATTTAGTCGAAGAGAAAAAAGGCGTTTTAGACAACTTGAATAACCAACAAGTCAATTATGCGCGTAGCAATGGCTTAGTTGCTCCTTTGGAACAAGCACAGGCGATTGTAGCTCAAATTAAGGAACTTGAAACAGTCAGGGACGGTGTTCAGAAAGACAAAATGGGTTATCAAAAAGAGTATGCCATTTATGATAAGATTTTTTCAGATTACAAAAGGCACAATGAAAGAGACTATTCAGAAGTTATGACCAATAATAACGATGTGCAAAATATTGATAAAGAAATCGAAAAACTAAATAGTAAATGGGTTGAGACAGGCGCAAAAGATCCGATTATTCAAAAACAAATCAATAACCTAAAAGAACAAAAATTATTGGTTGTTCAGAGAATTGCTTTTAATCGGAATGACAATACCAACCCAGCTTTGGTTAAGCAAAATGACATGTTTGTTAAATATGTTGGTGCCAAAAGTGACTTGGAATCATCGGAACAAAAAGTAAAATCTTTGAATGGACGTATTGCTGAATTATATCGTCAAAAAACATTACTTGTCAGTAACAATGCTATTTGGAACAAATTAAACAAGCAAATCGAGACGGCGGAAGCTGAATACAAATACGCCGTTGACAAACAAAACCAAGCAGATGTGATTCAGCAATCTGGTGAAGAGGAAAAACCAGTACGGATCATTGACCCACCTATCTATCCTTACAAACCAGAATCGTCAAAACGGGCTTTGATTTCTGCTTTTGCAGGCGTTGGGGTGGGAACTGTTGCCACCATTTTTTTGTTCATGCTCACTTATTTTGATAAGTCATTGAGTTCTATTTTTCAATATGAAAAACAAGTAGGTTTACCCTTGTTGGCGGCTCTTAACAAATTAAATGCTAAACAATGGGGTGATTATGATACCTTTTTCAACGATGATACAAAGTCAAAAGAAGCGGAGTTTTTTAAGGAGTCGCTACGTAAAATACGCCATGCTATTGAAACTTCGGGCTCAAAATCGTTTTTGATTACCTCTTTGAAAAAACAAGAAGGCAAATCATTTCTCATTGCGTCTTTGGCTTATTCCTTTACTTTGAAGCATAAAAAAGTGTTGATTATTGACACCAATTTCAAGAATAATACGCTTTCAACAATGGCTGTAAAGCCTTTTGAAAACAATCCTGTGACTTCCGAAGTAAAGGTTTTGCCAAGTACAACGGCTTTGGGTTTTACGATAAATATGCCGACAGTGGATATTATTGGCAACAAAGGTGGTCATAACTCGCCTTCTGAATTACTGTCAGGTGTTGATTTCAAAAAGAAAATCGAGGATTTAGGGCAGAATTATGATTATATTTTTCTTGAAGCTGCAGCTTTGGGTAAATATTCAGATGCTCTCGAATTGGTTGATTTTGTTGAAAAGGTCATACCTATTTTCGATGCTTCAACAAGTCTGTCGGGTAAAGATGATAATGGTTTAGCATTTCTTAAAACGTTGAAAGATAAAGTGTTAGGGGGTGTTTTAAATAAAGCAGACCTAAATAATTTGAATTAATTGAGTCACGATTAGAAAACTATTCATAGACACTTAAACATACACTTAGTGAAAAATTATTGGCTAAAATCAGGCTTTTATTCGCTGCTCAATCAATTGACTCAGATGATTTTTAATCTCGGTTCAGTTATCATTTTGTGGCGTGTTTTGGACAAAGAATCCTGTTCTGTTTGGGTTATTTATATGACTATAACGGCTTTTATTGAAATTGGACGAACTGGTTTGTTACAAAATGGCTTGATGACGTTTCTCAATCAGACCCCTCAGTATGAACACGCAAAAATCAATAAAGCCTCTTTGTTTCTAAACCTATCGCTCTCTGTTGTCGTCGTTTTTTTGCTGTTAATGAGTAGTGGTTGGGTTGGTCATTTTTATAAAAGTGTGGAATTGACAAACCTTTTATCTATTTATGCTATGACGACTTTCATATTGTCTGCACTTTATCAGTTCAATTTTATTCAGCAAGCGAATATGGATTTCAGGGGTTTGTTTTGGTCGTCTTTTGTGCGCAATGGCTCTCTGTTTTTTTATATTTTGTATATAAAACTATCAGAAAACACCTTTTCATTGACCAATTTGGCTTATGTTCAACTTTTAGCTGCCATTCCAGCAACACTTGTGGCATATAGTTTTGCTAAAAAATATTTTAGTTTGAAGGCTGCCCTCGATTGGGCTTGGGTGAAAAAACTGTTGGATTACGGTAAATATACATTCGGGACAAACCTCTCGACGATGGCTTATAAAAATGTGGACAAAATGATGCTTGGTAAATTATTGTTAGGCACTCTTTCTACCTACGATTTGAGTATCAAAATCAATAATTTGGCGGAAGTGCCGACGACAACATTGGCAGCTATTTTGTTTCCACAGTCCGCAAGAAGGACAAATACTGAGGGGGAGGCTGGTGCGAAATATTTATATGAAAAATCCGTGGGCGTACTCATGGCTTTGATATTACCAGTTGTTCTTTTTATTTTAATTTTTGCCGATGTGATTGTTTGGATTATTGGTTCAACAAAATATGCAAGTTCTGCCCCAATATTAAGATTGACAATATTTTACGGCATTTTTATGGCTTTTGCTATGCAGTTTGGGACTATTTTAGACTCAGTAGGCAAGCCGCGCTTAAATTTTCGCATCACTACATTGGGTGCTGCCGTCAATTTGACATCCAATTATCTGTTCATCACTTGGTTCGGATTGTTTGGCGCAGCTTATGGTTCGTTGGTGGCAATGTCAGTGATGTTCATTGTTATGCAAATAACCTTAAATAGACTGTTTAATGTTCAGATTTTGAACACATTTGAATATATGTTCGCTTTCTACAAAGAGAGTTGGCAAAAAGGTAAACAAATTTTACAACCTAAATTGACGAACGAATTTTAAACCATTATGTATAAGCGAAAGAAATATGATATTATCATCAATACACTCTTTAGATCTGACAACGCATTTTCGTCAGTCTCATTGAGTTTTGCTAAGGAGTTGGCAAAAACACATCGCGTGTTTTATGTGAATCATCCTTATTCAGTAAAAGATATTTGGGATTTAAGGAGAGATGAAAAATTACGGCAAAGATTACCGACGATACTGAGGGGGGGCGTTTTTTATGAAAAATTAGAAACGATACCTGAAAATTTTGTTGTTGCAACACCGCCACCTACTATTCCGATTAATTTTTTATCTAACAATGGTCTATATAAAACGATGTACCATTACAATAAACAAGTCCTTTTGATGGCAATTAAACAAGTCATTAATGATAATAAAATCAAGGACTTTATCTATATGACTTGTTACGATCCTTTTTTTGTACCTGTTTTACCTAAGGAAATAGGGGCAGCCTTGAATATTTATCAGTGTATTGACGATATTTCTACGGAGGTTTATGTTGCCAAACACGGTGTTCGGCTTGAAGCAGCAGCAGTTCGTGATTCGGATATTACAATTGTTACTTCGACAAATCTTTGGCGACACTTTCGCGCCATTCAGCCTGAAACGCATATCATGCACAATGCGGTTGATATTTCTATTTTTAAAAATTTGTATTATCGAGATATTGAACGTCCTGCTGAAATCAAGGATATTAAGACTAAAATCATCGGTTTTACTGGCAATTTGGACGATGTACGTCTTGATTTTCGCCTTATACGTCGGTTGGCAGAAGAGCATTCAGACAAAACTTTGTTGTTGGTCGGTCCAATCAATTCGCCCAAAGTGTATTCAGAAGGCTTGGATAAGATGCCCAATGTTATTTTGACAGGTGCAAAAACAATATACGAAGTGCCAAATTATTTGAAATTTATGGACGTGGCGATATTGCCGTCGCTCATAAACAAAATGTCGCGCTCGGTTTATCCTTTAAAAATTAATGAATACCTCGCTGCGGGTAAATCAGCCATAGCAACGAGTTTTAGTGATGATATTCGGAGTTTTCAACCACATATACGGATTGCAGACAGCCACGATCATTTTATACAACTTATAGATGAGGCAATCGCAGATTCTTCGGAATCAAAAGTGCAACAACGTATGGCTATTGGTGAGGCAAACACTTGGAGTGACCGTGTCGGCGAGTTTTGGGATATAGTGGATTCGTTTCTTGAAAAAAAGGAAAATAGCGTTGAAATCTTAGCATAAAGAAAATATCAAGTTTCAGATTTCGAATTTTAAGATATTGCATATTACAGATTACCAAAAATGACAACATGACAGGTTTAAAAGAGGAAATAAAGTCAAATCCACGTCTGAAATCATTGGCAGAATGGCTTTTACAACCACCACATGAGTACCGTCCTCGTTGGTGGATACGGTATATACTGAATCCTTTTATCCATAAAGTCAGCAGAAAAGCGATTATCCGTCGGACAGCTCGGTTAGATGTTTTTCCATACAAACGATTTGAGGTAGGCGAATATTCAATTATCGAGGATTTTACCCTTCTCGCCAATGCTTGTGGGGATGTCATAATGGGGAAGAAAGTATTAATAGGTTGTGGTTCTAAAATCATAGGACCTATTACTTTTGGGGACAATATTTTATTGGCACAAAATGTTGTGTTGAGTGGATTGAATCATGACTATGAAGACCCGACGCGACCTATTGTTGAACAAGGATTCAATGTCAAGGAAATTGTTGTTGAAGATGGTGTTTGGATCGGTGCGGGTGCTTTAGTTACAGCAGGTGTGCACATCGGAAGAAATTCGGTGGTAGGGGCGGGTAGTGTAGTCACACGAGATGTTCCACCTTATTCTGTTGTTGTTGGTAATCCTGCTCGAGTTGTAAAATATTTTGATTTTAAGACTCAAAAATGGGTTAAAATGACAAATAATAGAGCACAAATACAGCATGATACTGAGGGGGTGCCTTTAAATGGAAAATAGAATTATGGTTTGTTTTAAAGTCCAATGAATAAAAAAACTTTTTGATTCTGTATTTCTATTTTAAATTAAAGAGTAAAAAAGACTTGTTTCACGAAATAACATTAAAAATCATGTTCAACGAAAAAAAAAATCCATTCAAAATGACTCAAAAAGAGAAGTTAATAGAAATGATAGGAATTCTTCTTTTCATTGGCGTTTTTATAGGCTCTGCTGTGAAGTTACTTTTTTTATAAACACTAAAACGTTTACTATATTTTGAGAAAACCATGCTACTACATCACATTGTTACAATAAAAGAAACTGTCAAAGATTGGTTAGAAAATCAAATTTTCATCCAAAAGTTAAATAACCCAATGGGTTTTTTACTCTTCACGACATTTGGGTTGGTATTGGGTAGCCTTATACCGTATATCGGTATGGGTACGAGCACGATTGTTATTGGTGTGGTGGTTGCCCTTCCATTGGTCTTTGCTTGTATGTTCTACCATCAATTTGGAGTCATGTTTACGCTAATTGTCGCGTTTCTAGTCCAATTAATTGGCAAGATGACCAATGCACCCGTTGGGACTTCCCTCGACGCTTTATTATTGTTGATGATATCAGGTATCTTAATTGGTCAAGTTTTGAAGAAAAATTGGGCTTTTGCAAAAGACCCAATTTCAACTGTTTTAATTTTTTGGATATATTTTAATATTTTTCAGGTATTAAACCCCTCACAAGAGTCAAAAATGGCTTGGCTTTTTACGGTGCGTAGTTTGGCAATTCTAAATTTGCTTTATTTTATCGCTTGTTATGCCTTCAATTCCTTCAAACGAATTCAACAAATGTTGAATTTAATTGTTTTTTTAGCCACAATTGTTGCTATTTATGGACTTAAACAGGAGTTTTTTGGTTTTTCTGGGGCAGAAAAAGCATGGATTTATCAAGACCCCGAGCGTTTTCAATTGTTTTTCCAATGGGGTAGGATGCGCACATTTTCCTTATTCAACGATGCGATGACATTTGGGATAATGATGGCGTATATGGGTGTTTTTTGCTTCATATATGCCACAGCACCTATGCGTCTGTTCTACCGGATTTTATTGATTTTAGCAGCTATATTGATGTTTTGGTCTTCGATTTATACGGGTACGCGCACTTGTTTTGCGTTGATTCCATTAGGTTTAGTGTTTTATGCCTTGATGACATTGAAAAAAGAAGTCATTTTGGGTTTGAGTATATTTTTGGCGTTTGGAGCCATCCTAGTGTTCAAAGGCGGTAATTCTAGCGCGGTTTTGTTTAGAGTCAGATCGGCATTTGAACCCAGCGAAGATGCCTCCGTACAGATTCGATACTTCAATCAAAAAAGAATTCGACCTTATATTTATTCACATCCTATTGGTTATGGGCCTGGTAGCACAGGCTTGTGGGCGCGGCGTTTTACACCCGATTCCTTTTTAGCAAAATTTGCCCATGACTCCTACTATGTTCGATTAGCTGTTGAAGAAGGCTGGATAGGGCTTGGTTTGTATATGTTTTTTCTGTTTACTGTGTTGCGGCGCTGTTTATATTTCTATCTGAGGGTACGTGACCCGATGATAAAAACACTTTACCTATGCCTTTTGACGGCACTTTTCATGCTGGCAGTTGCGAATTACCCACAAGAAGCAATAGTACAATTGCCGACGAGTTTAGTGAGCTATGTTTTCTTTGCTGCGGTTGTAAGGCTTAAAGACTTTGATGAATGCTATCAAAGTATTGTAAAAGAAATTCAAACGTAATACCCCCTCAGTATGGCGATCTCTTTCTAAAAAAATATATTTTATTGACATTGTTTTGTATTTAGGGAAAAGAAACCAACAATATTTTTGGAGAAATAAAAAAATACATTAATTTTATGTTTTGAAAAATATATTTACTAATCATTTTAAACTTAACTTTAGCTATGAGCAAATTTGATGAAGCTCTTGACAAGTACAAAACCGCGATGTCTGGTATGGGCATGAGCGCAGACGAAGCCCTTTTGACAGCAGTCACCAAAGGACTTGGCCCATCAATCTATCTACCTGATGCCTCTTCGGTTTCATGTTCGGACCAAACTGAAAAAGATAGAGTGAAAAACAACTTCCTTATCAAGAAATTAGGTTGTACCGACAGTGCAGCTCTTGATGCCGCCGTTAGTGCTGTTTGCGACAAAATGGGTAGCAGCAACCGCAATAAGCACCGAGCCGTTTTTTACTATTTGTTGGTAAAACAACTTGGATTAGAAAGTAAGTATGCTTAATTTATAAGGAATTTCTCCATTAAAAGGTTTAGGAAATGTACGTTTCCTAAACCTTTTCTGTTTATTAGTATTTTGGATAAGTCATTATGTTGGCTGTTTATTTTAAGTTTTTTGCTAAAAATCTTTTAACAAGCACTAAAAATCATATTTTTGAGGATTATTTGGTTAGAGTCGACAGGTACGCTTACTTTCAAATTTATTGTTTGGAAGTGACTAAACATCTAATATCCAACAAACTTACGTTACTATGACATTTATGAACAAACAAATCTTTCCTTTAATAGCAATTATATTGCTTTTTTGCAACGAAATAGAAGCTCAAAGTTTTTATAACTTCGACAGCTTTCTCGCGGATTCCGCCTTTGTTACGAATAACAAAATAAAAAGTGTTATCATCAGAATCCCTTCTTTACTCGACGATACAACGAGTAAAGATTACTTACCGTTTCAAAAACTTTGCTTCAACCCTTTCGGTAAAATAGCAACATACGAATATGATTATTCTGAAACAAAACGCGTAAATGAGGATTATCTCGAACATTATTACAACAATACCACTTCACGTTGCTACAAAAGCCATCGTTTCCGCCGACCCAAAGGTGGTCCCGGTACAGGTAAAGATAGTATTCGGGAGGAAATCATATATCACTATGATGAAGAAGGTAAGTTGTTTTTTGAAGAACATCACCAAATTTTTATCAGTGAATTCAATGAATGGACTGTCGGTTATGAATGGTATGGCGATACTTTACGGGTACGTTATGCTGAAAACAATAAGATAGACACTGTTCGTTTTAATGAAAAAGGACTTTTGTCAGAATATACTGAGGGGGGTAAAATTTATTCAATCTTTTACGATAATGTAGGGAGACGGATAAAAATGCCTTATTTTTTATTGAATAAAGACCTTACGAAAGGTACGCAAATAGGCGAATACAGTTACATCTATGATGGGAGAGGAAAATTGGAGCGTATAGAAACTCTTGGATATGAGCTGGTTTTTACCAATGATTTTATGGGATTACCCACCAGTAGCCAAATGCGCGACCGAAAAACAGGGCAGCCTATTGGTTGGCAAGTTCAATATGAATATGAGTTTAGATGGTAGGTTTAAGTGTCGAATGTTTGGTATTAGAGGATTCGGTATTCGTAAAAGTAATAATTCTTACGAATAACCGAATCCTTAATTCCAAATAACCGAATTATGCCTTTACGCCTTTGAATTTTTTATATTCAGAGGCAACATAGCGTAGCATTTCCTCAAGCGTATCATACTTGTTGAATAAGCTTTCGTAGCGATGTTGACCACGAGACGAAGACACGTGCTTCTCTATATCTTCTTCTGTAATGATTTTTTTATCTCGGCAATAGACGAGCAAACGCTCAACAACATTCCGTAATTGACGAATGTTTCCAGACCAATTGATGTTTTGCAAAGCGATAATGGCATCGATTGAAAACTCCTTTTCAGTTTTGAAACCGTATTCTGCACTCACTGTTTTAAGGAAATAATCTGTTAAAATCGGAATGTCTTCTTTACGGTCATTCAACGAAGGCACGTAAATATCAATGACTTCAAGGCGGTTGTAAAGGTCTTCGCGGAAGCGTTCTTTGCTGATTTCCTCACGAAGATTCTTGTTCGTTGCTGAAATAATTCGAACATCAACTTTAATATCTTTATCACTGCCAACACGAGTAATTTTATGCTCTTGCAATGCCCTCAAAATAGTCGCTTGAGCTTTTAAGCTCATGTCTCCAATTTCGTCAAGAAACAAAGTGCCACCGTGTGCTTGTTCAAACTTACCGATTTGATCTTTAATAGCACCCGTAAATGACCCTTTTATGTGCCCAAACAATATACTTTCAATTAATTCGGAAGGAATGGCAGCGCAATTGACCTCAACAAAAGGTCCATTTTTGCGAACACTTCTTTCATGAATATGCCGAGCGACCAATTCTTTACCAGTTCCGTTAGGTCCCATAATCAAAACGCGTGCACCGTCTGCGTCGGCAGCCATCTCGATTTTATTTTTGACGTCTTCTATCGCTTTAGAGTTTCCAATGATGTCTTGAACTTTCGACTGATGGACGCGACGTTGCAAAACTTTTGTTTCCGTAATAAGGTTTGAACGGTCGAGTGCATTGCGAATGGTAATCAAAACACGGTTCAAATCAAGGGGTTTTTGAAGAAAATCAAATGCACCTTTGCGAACGCTTTCAACAGCAGTTTCGATACTGCCATGTCCAGAAATCATAATAACAGAAGATTCAGGGCTAAGTTCTTGAATTTTTTCTAGCGCTTCCATACCATCAAGGCGAGGCATTTTGATATCCAAGAAAATGACATCGTACTTTTTTTGCTTTATTTTAGAAAGACAGTCAACGCCATCAATGGCTTCGTCAACTTCGTAAGGCTCATTTTCGAGAACAGAAATGAGCGTGCGACGGATGTAGGCTTCGTCGTCAACAATTAGGATGTGTGCGGCGATGTTTTTTTTCATACCAAAAACGGTTTTGAATTTGTTAAAGTTAGAATATATGTTCAACTATAGGATGAATAGAAAGGGAGGATATATTTCTCAAACGGACAAATTGTATTGTTTGTTACTTTGACGATAAAAATAATTTACTTATTTCCTTTCCTTTGTAAACCTGTGGGAATGAGACACAAAGATATTAGTATTTTATTGAATTAAGATTGTGTGATAGAAATTTTTAAAAAAAATGGAGAATGACTGTCGAAAAATATTTGTAACCAGTCGAAGTTTTTCAATTCTCTGGTTTATAAAATTCACTTTTGCTTCATTAAAAATGGATTTTTACTGAGGAGTCTTGTAAACAAAGTTTTTGTTTACATTTGCACTCTTTTTTTATAGAAAATGCCATATTTATTTTTTTGACAATAAAAATCATTTTATCACACTCTTATTCAATCATTTAGAACAGTGGGTATTTTAATATTTTTTATTTTAACTTATATTTTATCATGCGTCACGCTGATGAAACTTTTTGAAAAAGCAGGTGTCGCAGGCTGGAAAGCTCTTGTTCCTGGTTTGAATTTCGTTGAATGGGCAAAATTGATTGGGCATAAGCCTATTTATGCATTGTGGTTGCTTTTCCCAATCGTCAATATATTTGTTTGGTGTAGCATGGCCGTTGATTTGGTACGTGCTTTTGGGCGGTTCAGTTTCCTAAGCAGTGCTTTAGCAGTCGTTTATACGCCGCTAGAATTTTTCTTAACAGGCAAAAGTCCTGATAGTAAATATGAACCAGACATCGTTGGGCGCGAAAAAGCTTACCAAGACCAAGTAAAAGAAGCCTTAGCTAAAAAAGACAAATTTGCCCTGAATCGCCTTGAAAACAGCGTTTTTCATAAAGGAGGTGCACGTGAATGGATTGAAGCTATTTTCTTTGCGGTTTTTGCAGCAGCTTTTATTCGCATGTTTATTTTTGAAATGTACGTGATTCCAACCTCTTCGATGGAAGGTTCTCTTTTAGTAGGCGACTACCTTGCTGTAGGCAAATTCAACTATGGTTTGCGAACGCCTATGACGGTTTTTCAAGTGCCTTTGTTACACAATCAGATTCCAGTTATTGGTTCTGAATCATATGTCAACCCACCGAGTTTACCTTATTTCCGCCTACCAGCTTGGGAAAAATTGGAGCGTAACACCCCTTTTGTTTTCAATTGGCCTATCGGCGACAGCATTATTTTAAGGCCTGAACGCTCGTGGAATGTCAATCAACTTCGTGAACAGGGCATTCCGATGCCTCCAAATGGATTAATTGTACGCCCAATTGATAAAAAAGACCATTATATAAAACGTTGTGTAGCAACGCCAGGTGACAAGTTGGAAATCAAAGACCGCCAATTATATATCAATGACCAACCTGCACAGAATCCTTCGCATATGCAATTTGCTTATCGTGTTTCTGGTAGTTATAATGTGTCAAAATTAGAAGAATGGAATGTACACATGAATGACTTTGGTGATTCAAATATGCGCGCTGGTGTATTTCCTCTCGATGCGTCACAAGTTGAAAAAATTAAAGGAATGGGCGGCGATGTAAAAGTTGAAATATTACCAAACAATGCTGTTTCTCCAAGTATTTTTCCTCACGATACAGTACATTATAAATGGAGTGTGGACAATTATGGACCTCTCGTTATTCCTGCAAAAGGCGCAACTGTGAATTTGAGCTTAGACAATATCAAAATTTATGAGCGCATCATTCATGTTTATGAAAACAATGCATTGGAAATAAAAGACGGTAAGTTTTTCGTAAATGGTACAGAAACAGCGACTTATACATTCAAACAGAATTACTATTGGGCAATGGGTGACAACCGCCACAATTCCGAAGATTCTCGCTATTGGGGTTTTGTGCCAGAAGACCATATCGTAGGCAAGCCGCTTTTCATCTGGATGTCAACAGGCAATAATGGTATCCGTTGGAATCGTCTTTTTACAACTGCTAATAAAATGTAGGTTTAAGGATATAAGAAAAAAGGCAGATTTTACTGAGGGGGGTAAAATTTGCCTTTTTTATTTTCGCTTTTCACTTTACTCATTCTTTTTGTAACTTCGTGTTTAAGTTCGTAAAGCATTTCGTCTTAATCCTTCCCGATAACATTTAATATGAAAGCACTTATTCCCGTTGCTGGCGCGGGTATCCGTCTTCGCCCACACACATATACACAACCTAAGCCTTTGATACCGGTGGCGGGAAAACCCATTTTAGGGCACATCATTGATGAACTCATCGCTGCCAATTTCACCGAATTTGTCTTTATCATTGGCTATTTAGGTGAAAAAGTAAAGGATTTTGTAGAAAAAAACTATGGAAACCTCGATTGTCAATTCATCTTGCAATCTGAACGAGAAGGTTTGGGGCATGCAATATGGATGGCTCGGGATACCATAAAAGATGATGAAGAATTGTTTATTGTCTTAGGTGATACCGTTTTTGACACCGATTTAAGACCCATGATTGAGTCCACGACAACTTGTTTCGGTGTGAAAGAAGTGGCTGACCCGCGTAATTTTGGTATTGTCGAATTAGATGAAGAAGGATTTGTCCGTAAGGTCATCGAAAAACCGCGCATTCCACATTCCAATTTGGCACTCGTTGGTTTGTATAAAATCAAGGAAGTCAACGAATTACTGTGGGGATTACAATACAATATTGATAACAACATACGCACAAATGGCGAATTTCAACTCGCCGATGCCTTGCAAATAATGATAGATGCAGGTGTGAAAATGACGACAATTGCTGTCAAAAACTGGTTCGATTGCGGTAAAAAAGAAATACTGTTGGAGACAAATGCCATGTTACTGCAAAAAAACAATACTTACGATGTGGATTTGCCAGTTTTTGACAATACCATTATTGTTCATCCAGTCAGTATAGGCGAAAATTGTATTATTACGGACAGTATTATTGGTCCTTACGTGACTGTTGCGCCTAATACGAATATCAATGCTTCCATTATACGCGACAGCATTATCGGTAGTTATTCCCATTTAAGAGAAATCATTTTGAATAAATCCATCATCGGAAGCGACACTTCTATACGTGGCATTCGTCGTAGCCTCAATATTGGCGATAATACTGAGATTGATTTTAGTTGAAAATAAATTTTTGACAAATGCGTTAATTTCAAAACCATTACCCCCCTCAGTATTTCAATATAAAACGCCATTTCGTTCGCAATTCTTTCTAATTTTTCAAACAAAAACGATGTTTCAAAAACGCCTTTTGCCTTTTCGCTTCCTTTCTCTTACCCTTTGCCTTTTTCTTTTAATTTTTTCAAATTGTAAAAATGATAGTGATAAACCCAATACGCCAGACGTTTCGGGTATTACTTCAGATGTAAGAATTCATCGTTTCGACCAAGACATTTATGCTATTGACACTTTAAATACTGAGGGGGGCGTAAAAGCGCTTGAACAAAAATATCCTGAATTTTCAAACCTTTATTTTGAACGAGTCATTGGAATAAAAGAGCCCAAAGACTCACTTGGCAAATACTGCAGCCAAGTTCGTCCGTTTTTGACCAATCCAGCTATGCGTGGTATGATGGATACAATGGCTTTGGTTTATAAAAATTTTGATGATATTGAAAAGCAAATTGAAGAGGGTTTGCGCTACTATAAGCATTATTTTCCTAAGAAACCTGTGCCAACAGACATTTATACGATGCCCTCGGCATATAATTTTGCAGCAGTTTTGCCCAATGACAGCACGATTGCGATAGGTTTAGATATGTTTTTGGGAGAAAACCACAGCACTTATGAGTCGCTTATTACGACCTACCCCAATTTCATCAGCCGTACTTTTCGGAAAGATTACCTCGTTGAACGTGTTTTTGAATTACTTGTCGGTGATTTAGTCGGCGAGGCTACGGGTAATAGATTGATAGACTATATGATACACAATGGTAAAAAACAATATATTCTTGATTGTTTGTTGCCCAATACACCTGATAGTATCAAATTGGCTTATACCCGCGAACAGATGAAAGGTTGTTACACCAACGAAGGCTTCACTTGGGGACGCATTTTGAAGCAAAACCTCCTATATTCAACAAAATTTCAAGATTTCCAAAAACTAGTTACTGCCAGTCCTGATGCACCGATTATTGCAGCCGAAGCACCAGGCGGCGTTGGTAATTTCTTAGGTTGGCAGATAGTGAAACAGTTTATGAAACGGAATCCCAATACATCATTGACTGAACTTATTAATATGCGTGATGCGCAAAAGATTTTAGATTTGTCGAAATATAAGCCACCACAAGAGAAGTAATTAAAGAAGCCCTTCTCTCACCAAGTCGTGCAAATGCACCATGCCTACGTAACGCCCCCCCTCAGTAGCAATGAGTTGTGTGATGCTTTTTTCACGCATCAACTTCAATGCTTCTACGGCAAGTGCTTCAGAATCAATGGTTTGTGGATTGGGTGTCATCACTTCTTCTGCTTTGACAACTTTCAAATCCAAGTCTTTTATCAACAAACGCCGCAAATCACCGTCTGTTACGATACCGATTAGATTGTGGTTGTCGTCCAAAACAGCGGTTGCACCAAGCCGTTGAGAAGTCATTTCCAAAATCGTATTTTTCAAATTTGTCGAACCCGATACTGAGGGGCTGCCGTGCAACGGATAAATATCGCGCACACGCAAGTAAAGCTGTTTGCCCAAAGCACCGCCTGGATGAAATTGCGCAAAATGCTCAGCTGAAAAACCTCGTAAAGTCAGCAGGCTAATCGCCAAAATATCACCCAACACCATTTGAGATGTCGTTGAAGCCGTTGGTGCGAGGTTATTCGGGTCGGCTTCTTTTTCGATGGGCGTGTGCAATATATAATGTGCTTGCTTACCGAGATACGAATTGCGATTCGAGACCATAGCGACCAGGGTGTTGCCGAAATTCTTCAAAAGTGGTATCAGAACCTTTATCTCAGGCGTATCACCACTCTTTGAGAGACATAAAATGGTGTCGTCCTGTTGAATCATACCCAAATCGCCATGTATGGCATCTGCTGCGTGCATAAATACTGCTGGGGTGCCTGTGGAGTTGAAGGTGGCGACAATCTTTTGAGCAACGATGGCTGACTTGCCAATACCTGTAACAATGACACGACCCTTGGATTGAAAAATGGTTTCCACCGTTTTTACGAAATCATTATCTAAGCTATCGGTTAGCGCAGCAATGGCTTTTTGCTCAATTTGGAGCGTCTCTCTGGCTGTTGTGAGAATTAATTCTTTCATAGAAAAGCAAAGTTCTACTTTTTATGAAAAAAATATCATAAAATTAGCTGATAACCGAAAAGATTGTTTTAATTTTAGATTCAGAAAAATGGAAACATAAAAAGACTCATTTCAAAAAAAACGACTAAAACCGAATTTAATTTGGTAATTATTGAGAATCGAGCGAAAAATTTTGACAAAAAAGAAACCCCTCAGTATTTTTCAAGGTTTCAGGGTGTCAGAAAATATTTATTTTATTATAAGAAAGTTTAATTTGGAGTGTGAAAATTAATTTTTTTCAAGCTGATTCGATAATCTGTTTTTTCTATTGAGTTTTTGTTGTACTAAAATATTTCCTCTAAGGTGCTTTTACTGAGGGGGGTGATTCTTATTGTTTAATAAATTAAAATAAAAATAAATACGCGCAATGCATGAGATAATGGAAGTGACGACGGATTCGCTGCACGAGGCTTTGCAACAGTACTTCGGTTTTGATAAATTTAAGGGAACACAAGAGGCGGTTGTGAGAAGTGTGTTAGAAGGACATGATACATTCGTTATAATGCCTACGGGTGGCGGTAAATCGCTTTGTTACCAATTACCAGCTTTAATGAAGGAAGGAACGGCTTTGGTCATTTCGCCACTCATCGCCTTGATGAAAAACCAAGTGGATTCTATTAGAGGCTATTCTCAGAACGATGAAGTTGCCCATTTTTTAAATTCATCTCTCTCAAGGACGGATATTAAAAAAGTGAAACAAGATATCACAGATGGCAAAACGAAACTCCTTTATGTTGCTCCTGAAACGTTGACAAAAGACGAAAATATCGAGTTTTTTCAGAATACAAAAATCTCCTTTGTTGCCGTTGATGAGGCGCACTGTATTTCGGAGTGGGGACATGATTTTCGGCCTGAATATCGTCGGATACGTACGATGATTGAGTCTATCGATGGCTATGTGCCTATCATCGCTTTAACCGCGACTGCGACACCTAAAGTACAGGTTGATATTGTTAAAAATTTGGACATGAAAGATGAAAATATTTTCATTTCATCATTCAATCGGGACAATTTATACTACGAAGTTCGACCAAAACCGCCTAAAGAAGAAGCATTACATCGCCAAATCCTTCAAATTGTTAAGGATTTGCCCGATCGTTCAGGCATTATATATGTGCAAGCTCGGAAATCAGCAGAAGATATCGCAAAGGTTTTGTCTGTCAATGGTATCAAAGCTCGACCTTATCATGCAGGTCTTGATGCCAAAACACGGTCCAATACCCAAGACAATTTTTTGATGGAAGACATTGACGTCATTGTGGCGACAATTGCCTTTGGTATGGGTATTGACAAGCCCGATGTGCGGTTTGTGATGCACCACGACATTCCAAAATCTATTGAAAACTATTATCAAGAAACGGGTAGGGCAGGGCGTGACGGACTTGACGGTCGTTGCACTGCTTTTTATAGTTATCGAGACATTGCTCGTTTGGAGAAATTCTTGCGTGATAAACCCGTTGCTGAACGTGAGATGGGCATGCAATTGATGGAGGAAATGACAGCTTACGCAGAGACAACAACGTGCAGACGCGAGTTTTTGCTCCATTATTTTGGTGAAAAGTTTGTTTGTGACCGTAAAGGCATGTGCGACAACTGTCGTCACCCACGTCCAACGGTTGATGTGCGGGACGAAATGGCAACTGCATTGGAGGCTATTGAATCATTGGGCGAGCAGTTTACATTGAAAACAATTATTGATTTCATTCTCGGTAACGAGACGAAAGAAATGAAAGATTTTAAATATACAAAGAACGAGTTATTTGCTTGTGGCAAAGCAAAAAGTGAAGTCTTTTGGCAATCAGTTGTGCGCAACGCCATGTTAAGTAACTTGATTTACAAGGAAATTGAGCAATACGGTGTTATTCATCTTACTGATGACGGTCGGGCGTTTATAGAAAAGCCGTATGAGATGAAAATCACGCTCAACCACAATTTCGAAGATACATCGGTTGACCCTGATGAAATGCAGGCGAAACCAGCTGCTCTCGATACTTTGTTGTTGAAATTGCTTAAAGACCTGCGTAAATCGGAAGCAAAAAAGAAAAATGTTCCGCCTTATGTCATTTTCCAAGACCCAAGTCTTGAAGATATGGCGACACTGTATCCGATTAATATTGAAGAAATGACTAAAGTACAAGGCATTTCATCGGGTAAAGCACTGAAATTTGGCAAACCTTTCATGGCTTTGATTGCTAAATATGTGGAAGAAAATGAAATTGACCGTCCTCAAGACTTTGTTATCAAGCAAGTTGCCAATCAGTCGAAAACAAAAGTTGCGATTATCAAAGGTATTGACCGTAAAATTCCACTCAACGAATTGGCACGTCAGAATCAGTTGTCCCTTGATGAATTGATGACAGAACTTTATGTCATTGTCCTTTCAGGAACAAAACTGAACTTAGATTATTCTATCGTAGATGTGATTGACGAATATGTTCAAGATGCGATATATGAATATTTTATGAAATCGGATACGGACGACCCTTCTATCGCTTATAAAGTTTTGAAAGAAGAGGACGATGAAATCACTTATGATGAAATATGTTTGATACGTTTGAAGTTTTTGTCGGAAGTGGCTAATTAAGTAGGTTCTTATTTTTTATTATAAATCCTCATAGATAAAATGTTGTAAGTCAATGTTTTGTTTATGGGGATTTTGCTTTTTATGTAGGTGAGATTTGTGTTATAAAATTTTTAAAAATACTCTTGGAATAGATATAAAAAAATAATCTAATTTTTTTTAGCAAAGTTCCTTCATTGTTACATAGGAATAAAATAAAATATTACCTTTGTTATACCTTAAATCAAAAAACAATTCATGTAGCATGATGACTGTATTCCTTCTCTTTACGCACTACGCACTACGCACTACGCACTAAACACTACGTTAGGCTCTTTTCATTATTTAAATACAAAAAATCAATTTTTAAGCACTCTGCCAATTTTAGGCTTATTCTCATTGAATAAGTTCAATTCCTCATGTCCATACGTCAATTCCGTTGATAATCCTCACCTTATATATTTAAAGTAATATTTATTTAAATCTTTTTTAAATCTTTAAAATGATAACTTTATGAAAAAAACATTAGCTTTGGGTATGATTACCCTCTTTTTATTTAGCAATTGCCAAAAAGACATTACAATGGCAGAAACAGAGTCGAAAATCAACAGCACTTCGACCTCAAAAAGCGCAACGCTTTACAACCCGAAAGTAAGCCCAGACAATGACGCAATCATTACAAAAATTAGGCTTTTTGCAGGTTTATTAGAAAAAATTGAGCGCAAAGGCTCTTTAGCAACTCGTAGTTCAGAAACAATGAGTGCCGACAGCGTGGTTTGGAACATCGAAGCATTGATGAATGCTCGTTACGCTGATGCGGATAAACCGTTTAAAAACAGTTTTGTAAAAACTGAAGTTATTAAAATTCCGATGACCGATGGCATGGTTGATTACAACGCATTACCTGCCGCCGTCGAAGAAACTCGCCAGAAAATAGCCAATCATTATACTAGCATTAATGGTGATAAGCATATCATTGCTATAGATTTAGCTGTTTCACCTATCGAAAGTCTTAATTTGACTTTGGAGGTTACAAGTGTTATTGGTGTAGGTGAACCAGAGAGTGATCCGTTTGGGGCTGGAGATGATTGGAGATGATTGGAGATGATTGGATATGGGGAGCCGAGTTAGGTAGATGTAACCCCAGAGTTTCGAATGGAAAGGACGCAGCCATTCGGATTCAAGAAGAACTCAATAAACGTTTTCCTAACCCTAATGTACTATCTGGTGGAAGGGGCTTTTTTATTGATGAGGTAAACGTCCCGTTTGCTGCTAGTGATGATGTCTCAAACAGAAATCCCAATGATAATCCTGTTAGGGATAATATACGAGATTTTTTGCTATACTGGATGGACAGCGAGATTGCCAACTTTGACCCCTTAAAGTGCCTCAATCCCGACGATATGAATTGGTATTATGGAAATACTTACTCTTTTATTTCTACTCAACTTACGTTGACAGGGAAAAGCTTTATAGCTGTTCCTTTTATGGAAGGTAGTATTCATGCTCATATTTCCAATGGACACAATCAGTCATGGAATTTGCATAGAGGTTCAATTGATATGGGAAGATATATAAAACTACGTTGTAGAGAAGTTTGTAGTCCAAGCGCAGGATTTTGTTATATAGCCTGCTTGGAACCGATTAACGGTGGTCCAATGTAATTTAGTTATTATTTTATTAGCCTGACGAATATTAGTATTCGTTAGGCTAAAACTATTAATATAATGAAAATAAGTATTCTCTTTCTAAATTTATTTTTACCTCTTTTATTATTCAGTCAATCTAATGGCTTTTCATACAGTCATTTTGATTCTTCTTATAGTATCGTAAAGACAGCTATTCAAACATCTGATAATGGCTATACCATAGTTGTCAATGGATATTCACGTATTGATAATATAAGCCGAGTAACAATGATAAGGTTAAATAAAAATGGGCAATTTATATCTTCAAATATTATCAAAAATGATAGTATTTCGTCGTACTTGCTTAAGTTATTAAAGACCGAATTTGGGTTTTTAGGTGTTGGAGGGGCAATAAATACAGTTAATAATAAAAATTTTCTTTGGCTTATTAAATTCGATTCTTCTTTTAATATAATTGGTGAGCAATTCCATGAAACACCTACTAATGTACAAACCCCGAGTATTGATACTGACCGAGATTCGAATTTTATTGTTGGTTCTTTTATGTTCTATCGAGGTTCTACTCCAAAGTTATTTGGCGCAAGAATCAATAAACAAGGAAATCTTACTTATTTAACTTATAAATACCCAACGGATACATCTGCGGCAGCTATTAACGCTTCTTATCCCTATACAGGTTTCTTTGATTGTCTTCAAGCTAAGAAAGACAGTGCAAGATATGTTTTATTTGATGGTGATAGAGTGATTGATGTTGATACTAATTTCAATATCATTCACACTGCTAATATTCGGGGGGCGACTGGCTCAGATTTATTAGGGCTTCAACCTACTGTTAAAAGAGTGAATGACTCTACATATTACATGGGAGGTAGATATCGTTTAAATCTGTTTTTTTTAAAGACAAATCTTAAAGGTGAACACTTGGTATTTAAACAATTGGGTAATAGCGATACGCTGCAACAACAGGCATATTACAATTCAATAGATACAACATCAAATGGCGATATTTATATTGGTGGTATTTTTAATAGAGCATTCGCATCAGGATATCCATTTATCTATGATACAAGCCAATTTGTTTTGTACAAACTAAATAAGTCTTATAACACAATTTGGTCACGAAAATATGGTAAAAATAATATTTATGATATGCACGGCTTGCTCGCCACAAACGATGGTGGTTGTCTTATGTATGGTTTAAAATACAACTATAATTCTGAAAGAACAACAGAAGCTTACATTCTAAAAGTTGATGCCGACGGATTAATAACAAGTGAAACTTCGATACCCTTCAGTATAACGACTACTTTGTTATCACCAAACCCAAGTTATGGCGGTTTAGTGCAAACTAACTTAAATAAAGATGTAGGTGAAACAGATTTGACATTTTATGACCTCGCTGGTCGGCTTGTAAAAGTTGTACATCTAACAGTGCCAAACCAAACTTTTGATGTTACGGATTTACCTATTGGGCAATATATTTTTCATGTTAGTGATGTCCACAAACGACCCCTCAGTATGGGGAAGTTTGTAAAACTTTAATGTGTAATACATGGAACAGGGCAGAAACCGAGAAACGTTTTTTCTTACTTAGGTCTTGAAAGTGACTATTGATAGGGTGATTTTAAAATCACCCTATCAATTTACGTGCAAATACCCCCTCAGTATTTCTCGAGTTTTGACCCGTTCCGAGTATAAAACTGTTATTTATCCTTTCAAGACCCACAAGACCAAACTTCTCTTGTGGGTCTTTTAGTTTTCCTTTCTAACATTTGCTTCAAACGGTCGTTGAATTTACAAAAGAAGTTGACGTTTCATTTTCAAAACGATACTTTTGCACCTCGAAACGCCCCCCTCAGTATTTTTCAATAAATCACCCTTTTATGTTAGACATTTTAATCGAAGAATTACCTGAAATTGAACTTATTGATATGCCACACGCTCAAAAACAAATTTTAAAAAGCCAACGATTGGATAATTTGCGCTACGAAATTCGTGGACCTATTTATGAACGTGCGCTCTATTTGCAGCAACAAGGTTTTAAAATCACCAATCTGAACATCGGCAACCCTGCCGCTTTTGGTTTTGATGCACCTGATGAGATAGTCCATGATATCATTGCCAATATTCGAGATGCACAAGGCTATGCCGATTCACGAGGTTTATTTGCCGCCCGAAAAGCGGTGCAGCATTATTACCAAACAGTGGGCGTAAGAAATACGCAAATTGAGGACGTTTTTATTGGCAATGGTGTCAGTGAACTCATTGTGATGTGTATGCAAGGACTCATCAATAATGGTGACGAAGTGCTTGTGCCAACACCTGATTATCCACTTTGGACGGCAGCAGTCGGTTTGTGTGGTGGCAAAGCTGTGCATTATATGTGTGACGAAGCCAGTGATTGGAATCCTGATTTAAAGGATTTGGAATCAAAAATCACGAGTAAAACAAAGGCGTTGGTACTTATCAATCCGAACAATCCGACAGGTGCAGTTTATGAAAAGGAAGTTGTTGAAGGATTTGTAAAAATTGCCGAAAAGCATCAATTAATCCTTTTTTCAGATGAAATATATGATAAAATCCTTTACGATGGCGCACATCATCACTCCGTCGCACCTTTGGTTCAAGATACATTAGCCATTGTTATGGGTGGTTTGTCTAAGAACTATCGGGCAGCCGGTTTTCGCGGTGGCTGGATGATAATGTGTGGTGCGAAACATCGTGCTAAATCATATATAGAAGGTTTAACCCTTTTGGCTTCGATGCGTTTATGTGCCAATGTCATGGCGCAATTTGGTGTTCAAACAGCTTTGGGGGGATATCAAAGCATCAATGATTTGGTGACACCAACAGGGCGTTTGTATAAGCAAATGGAGTTGTGTTATGATAAATTATTGACGATTCCGGGCATCAGTTGTGTCCGTCCTAAAGGGGCATTGTATTGTTTTCCAAAAATTGACTTGAAAAAATTTGATTTTGCAGACGATGACGAATTTATATTAGGTCTTTTGGAAGAAAAACATATCCTTGTGGTAGCGGGTAATGGCTTTAATTATCCAACAAAAGACCATTTTCGTATTGTCTTTTTGCCGCCAACTGAAATGTTAGGAACTGCGATGGATGGCATTGCTGATTTCCTAGAAAGCCGATGGACATAAGGTGTTAGGTACTTCAAAAACTATTAACTAAAGATTAACAAGGTAGGAGTGACCCCTCAGTAAAAATTCGGTCTTAAGCCTGTTATCTTCGTTTGCTTTTCGCAAGAGAAGTAACATCATGCAAAAAAAATTATTAAAAAATTCAATTATCAACAACAATGAAGAAAATTCTGGCTATCGCCGCTATGTTCGCATTTGTATCACTTGCAAGTGCTCAAACTCAACCAGCTGCTGCAACAACTGCAAAAACTGTAAAAGCACCTAAAGCGAAAAAAGCCGCTAAGACTGCTACATCTGCCGCTCCTACAACTGCAAAAGCTCCTAAGGCGAAAAAAGCTGCAACCACTGCTGCAACTGCTGAAAAGGCTGTAAAAGCTCCAAAGGCAGCTAAGGCAGCTAAGGCAGCTAAGACAGCTAAGACAGCTAAGACAGCAAAGACAGCAAAGACAGCTACAACAACGGCTTCTGCTGCACCTACAGACAAGGTTGCCAAAACACCTAAAGCTGCAAAGACTGCTGCAAAAACGACTGCTGTATCTGCTACCGATAAGGCTGCCAAAGCACCGAAAGTAGCTAAGACTGCTGCGACAACAGCTACAACACCTGCTGCTGAGAAGGTTGCAAAAGCACCAAAGGCAGCTAAGACTACTGCAGCAAAACCTAAAGTTGCTTCAGCCGCTACGACTAAAGCTGTTGCAGGTGCTGACAAAACTATTGGCAAAGATACAAAAGGACGTACAATTTATGAAGGTCCTCGTGGTGGTCAATACTACATCAATGCCAACGGAAACAAAGAGTATATCAAAAAGGATAAGAACTAAGTCTTTGTTGTTTACAAAAAAAAGGGCAAAAAGCGATTATCGCTTTTTGCCCTTTTTATTTGTAAACCTTATGAAATGATAGTATTATAAATGATTGAAGTTCACCATTCTCCATTACCGATAATTTTGATCGTAAAACTTACGATAGGCATCTACACCTCTTTGCCGAATGACTTCGCGGTAATTGTCTTGTGAAATTGCAAACACTTCATATACACCCTTCAAGTAATCTTTACCGTTTTTAGAGACCCCCTCAGTATATTTGACTGCTGTTTCTTTATCTTTAAACTTCCGAACAACGAGAACGGGAGTTTCCGATTCAGTACTGAAAAACATACTCGAAACATTCAGTGCATCAGTGCGATGATACTTCGAGTCATAATCTGAAACGACAATCTTAGAATCTTCTAAATCTGCATTTTTGTTCAAAATGACAATGACGTAGTGCAATTTATCCTCCCCTTCGACAAACTTTTTCACTGGGTCGTTATCTGTATTCTCATCATTCTTCGATTTTGGCGATTCTGTTACGGGTCCACCAAACTCTAAAATGCGAATAATTTCCTGTGCTCTTTTTTCTTCGGGCGTTCCCGAATATTTGTTTATGACTTCTTTCAATGAAGCAATATAGTTGATACGCCCCAATTCATGCCCCGTACACATAGCGTCAAGCAAAGCAAATTTGGCTCTCATGGCGTTGGCGACACCAAATTTAGTCTCTGATTCTTTAATGCGGGTTTGTGCTTCCTTGTATTTTCCTTCTTTAAATAGGCTATAAGTGGTCGCGTAGTATTTTTCAACGGTTTCTGTATCTTCTTTGACCTTTGGTTTGTCTTTGTCTTTTAGTAATATGGCGTAAGTCGTATTTGGGTATTTAGCCATTATTTTATCGTAATAATCCTGAGCTTTTACCTTATTGCCTGATTCTGAATGAGCAGAATATAAGTAAAACCATTCAGCTAACTCATTTTTCGTTTTTGGAAAACGCGTCAAATGTGCTTCTAAGGTTTCAATAGCTTTTTTATCGTTTTTCAATTTGTCATGATACAAAGTGCCGAGCATATACATGGCTTCATCAATTTTGCTTTCAGCCAGCTCAACATCTTGAGGCGTTTTGGGAACGTCTTTCATGATGTCTTGATACTCTTTTTCAGTCATATCTCTAGATACAATTTGGGTTTCATTATTATTAACGAACTCGCCATTTGACCGCTTATTGCTACGCCGCCAATTGTCTTCAAGCTTGCGGTCAGTACCCCATTTACGTTCAAATTCACGCTTACCTTTCTTAACAAGGTCGGCGTTATAACCCCAAAACTTAGATTTCTTAGCAGCATCTGCTAAATCGAAATCAGAGAGCTTCCCACCTCCAGCTACTAAGGGGTTAGCCAGAGCTGCTGCTTGCTTTTGTTTTTCTTTTTTCATCCTAATCGCTAAGTCACGTTTGTCTTTATCAGACAAGGCAGAAACTTTTAGGAGGCTGTCCTGTAGGGTAATTGTTTCAATATTCTTTGCAATTTCCATCAAGTTGGTGGCATATCGCTCGGATTCTATGCGACGAACATCTGTTTTTGCTAAGGTTGTAGAAGCACTATCAAAATAACTTTTTGCGGCAACAAAGTTTTCCGCTTCGAATTGCAAATTAGCCAACATATAATAAGCTTCAGCTTTCGAGGCTTGCCCACGTCCTGGCGATGCCAATGCTTCTTTCAAATACGCGATTGTTTGAGCTTTATCCCCTTTTTTCAAAGCCATTTGAGCCAATGTGAAATAGATTTGGTCGCCATATTCCCGATTTTTAAAATCTTTACTCATTTTAATGAGTGTAGCAGTCGTTTGGTCTCCAGCATTAGGGTCATTCAAGGCTCTGTTCAGCCTCGAGTTGAACTCCATTTCATAAACAGGCCCATAGTCCAGCACTTTGTCAAAAGCAGCATAAGCCTTCTCTGAATTACCTTTTAACTGATAAAGCTGGGCTAAAATATAAGCCAAACGGGCTTTTTCTTTTTTCTTTTTCGACAATGCAATACTGCGTTCGAGAGCAGGAATAGCTGCGGCGTATTGTTTTTGTTTCAGATACAAAGCTGCTCGGGCAACAGCCGACTGGGCTTTGATGTCCTTGAAAGATTTTGGATTTTTGTCAATATCATCCAATAAAATTTCAGCATCTACGAAATATTGGCGTTCAATCAGTGCGCGGGCATACCAAACAACGCCTTCTTGATAACAAGGACGATGCTTTAAAATGTATCTATCGGGCTTAGCTTTTGGCTTTTTTGCCTTTGCTACTTTATCGTCGTCTTTCTCATCTTTTGTTTTTTTAGTATTGTCAGCAATTTTTGCAGAGTCTTTTTTATCATTATTTGTCGTTGTTAAGGGGGTATTGTCCGTAACTGTAGGCGTTGTATTGTCAACTTTGATACCTAATTTTGCCAACCGCTCTTTTTCCTCACGTTCTCTACGGCGTTGTTCCGTCCGTTCTGCATTTTCTCTACTGCGTTGCTCGTTGCGTTCAGCAAGACTTTCTTTTTTCTCTTTTATGGCATCTTTGCGTTCTTTTGCGGCTTGGTCTTTAGCAGCTTGAAGTTCTTTTTCACGTTCTTTTTTATCTTTTTCAGCTTGTTTTGCCTTCTCTTCTCTTTCCTTCGCTTTATCTTTTGCCGCTTGTTCTCGAGCTTTTTTAACGTCTTTTGCTTTTTGAGCACGTACTTTTTTCTTTTCGTCTCGTACTTCTGCGGCTAATTTCGCACGTTCTTTCGATGTCAATTTTTTCTTTAGCGAAGGGTTATAATTTTCAGCTAAGTAGGCAAAGGTTTCCTCTGCCGAATCGAAGTCATGTTTTAGATATTGAGCTTTGCCCATCATCAAATAGCAGTCGTCCACCCAATGACTTGGGCGGTGATAAGTTGCCACAACAGCCACTTTTTCGATGGCTTTGTCCAAATCAGGGGCAACAGCCGCTGGGTTGTCAACCGCCAAATAAGGATAAATATCAAGCACTCGATTGTAATTATCCTGATGTTGTGCGTTCAATTTATCGGTCGCCTCTTGAACTAAAACATTAGCGTTGAAAAAGCCATTGTACTTAGCTGTGAGGTTGTGCATGAATAATTTTAAGCCTTTTGCCTCCTCTTTTTTGCGTTGTGTAACGCATGAAGCGAGTATTGTAAGGACGAAAATCAGCGTTAGGGACTTATAAAAATGTCTCAATGTCAAACGATTTATATTATTTCTAAAAAGTTAATTCTGTCGTAATAAGCTTAAAAGTGCAATATCTCTGTAATTTTGCACTTTGAACCTGCTATTAGACTTATAATTGGGCAAAATTATTTTAATTCCGTCAATAATTAACAAATGACAACCGAAAATAAACCGAATCGTTTTAATACTTACTTGGAACGGCTTAAACACTTGTCCGCCCGTGACGTTGTGCATGGCATCGAAAATGCTTGGCGACGGTTGGTGGCTTTGATTGAAAAAGCGCGCGAAACGTATTATCGTCTTGTCATATTGAATAACGAAACTTTTGAAGAGGTCAACTCTTTCAAACTGTCTGTCTTTAACTTTTACGTAGTAGTTAGCACTTTGTTCGTTGGTTTTACAGCTTTAGGCATGGCTTTAATCGTTTTTACTCCTATGAAGAAAATAATTCCTGGTTACGGTGGTTATGGTTCTGAACGGGCGGTGTTTGACCTATATGAAAGAGTAGATAGTTTAGAAACTGCCTTAAAAGCCCATGAAACCTACACGAATAATTTTAGAAAAATGCTAGTTGGTGATGTAGAAAGAGAAAAAGACGTGCCAAAAGACAGGCAAGCGACCCCCTCAGTATCTGACTCAAATATGAACGTTGACCCATCGGAATACGAATTAAAAATACGTGCAGGCGGTGGCGACCCTTTTGAAGACTCTAATTCGGGCAATAGTACCAATAATAATGAAAAAGCCATACGTGTAACAGGACGGAATGACAGACTTGAAAGTATGTACCTCCTATCTCCCATTACAGGTAACTTGAATTTGACTTTTTCACTTGAAAAAAAACATTATGGCGTGGACATTGCTGCGCCTAAAAATACACCTATCAAAGCGGTGTCTGATGGCTTCGTAATTTTATGCGATTGGACTTTGGAAACTGGTAATACGATAGCGATTCAACACAATAATAATGTCGTTTCTTTTTACAAACACAATTCAAGTTTATTGAAAAAAGTAGGCGATAAGGTCAAAACAGGCGAAGCGATTGCCATAATCGGCAATACCGGTGAGCAAACTTCGGGTCCTCACTTGCATTTCGAGTTATGGAAAGATGGGAAAGCGGTTAATCCGCAAGAGTATATTCGGTTCTGAAAGCCAAAAAAAATAGAATAAAATAATCAAGCTTTAAAAGACTTGTAAATAATTGATTGTCAATTATTTACAAGTCTTTTTTTTGTTTGAATATTCATTTCTGGACACATCCTTTTGAACATTGATTTTTAAAAAAACTATAAAGCATTGTCATTTATTTGTCAAACTGAAAATCAAATAAACTAATTTAGTTGGATTGAAGTTATGATTTTATAAAAGTATTACTATCATTGTAAATTGTATTACTAACAAGAATTTCCTAACCGTTAAAATCTAACAAAAATGAAAATTCAAACTGAAGCCGTCCATTTTTCTGCCGATGAGCAATTGCTCAATTCAGTGCAACAAAAAGTATCTAAGTTAAAAGATTTTTTTAACCGCATCAGCGAGGCGCGCGTGATTTTAAAATTAGATAAAACTAAAAAAAAGAAAACAAGTATTGCTGAAGTGAAAGTCTATTTACCTCATGGTGTCATTTATATAAAGGAAAATTGTAAAACGTTTGAAGGCGCATTGGGTAAGGCACTTGTAGGTTTAAAAGTGCAATTGGTGCTCTATAAACCCCAAAAGTTTAATTATTGCATGATCTAACAAGAAAATTTAGATAGTTTTTAGGTAAAATGTTTAGTAAATATCTTGGTTAAGCACCAAAATACTGAGGGGGGCTGAATTAATTAAATAACAACTAAAATTCAAAAAAGATGAACAAATTACTGATTTCAATAGCCGCTTTGATGTTTTGTTATTCACTTACAGCTCAAAAACTGCATTTGCCTGCCGATAATCATACATCTCATTCTTTTAAATACTCCTATCTACAATTGGATATTAATTATTTGAGCTATAAAATCAGAAATATCAACACCAACGGTTTGACATTCAGTGGTGCAGCCGTTTTTGGAGACCGCTTGGCAACTGGTTTGAGCTTAGATATTACAGATACAAGAAAATTTCCTTTCAATCGTGCAGGTATTTCTGAACCCGCTGTTTTTGAATATTCACAAATAAGTTTCTACAACGAAGTTTTTTTTCACCCCAATAGTCGCATAGACATTTCTCTGCCCATAAAACTTGGATTAGGTCATGCTGCTGTTAGCCCAACTGAGGCTTTTACTTTTGGGGAAACCCTTTTTTCAAGCAAAAGTACTATGGATGAGGACTACTTTTTTGTATCGGAATTAGGTGTAAATGTATCTGTTCACATCGTTCGGTCGCTCGATTTTAATATAGGCGGCAGTTACCGTTTGACTGCTGGTGCAAATGGACTTGTTGGCAACGATGATTTTTTGAACTATGCTATCCATGCGGGTTTAAGATTTCGGATTGCTGGTAAAAAATGATTATCAATGTTTTACGAACAATAACTTTTTCACTTTTAAAATATATTACAATGAAAAAGCACAATTTTATGTTACTCGGCTTGTTCTCAATTACTGTTTTTTTGATGTCTTCTTGTACGGTTGTTCGCCAAGGTGAAGTCGGTGTAAAACGGACTTTTGGCAAATACAATGACAAAATATACACCAGTGGTTTGAAAAGCTACAATCCATTTACCTCAACAATTGTGAAAGTGCCAGCACAGACCATAAATCTGGAAGTACGGTTGGATATTCCTTCAAAAGAAGGTCTAACGATTGGGTCAGAAGTCTCAATTCTGTATAACGTTGAACCTAAAAAAGTGCCTGATTTATTACGTAATTTAGGTGTTGATTACGAAAATTCCGTTGTTTTACCCGTTTTTCGCTCTTCTGTAGCGGATATATCTTCCAAATATTTCGCTAAGGATATGCACTCCGGCAATCGTGCAGAAATTGAAAAAGCCATCAAGGATTTGATGATGAAAACAATGGCAGGCAAAGGTATAAGCGTTGAAAACGTACTGCTAAAAAGCATTCAGCTGCCGCGTACTTTGTCAAAAGCCATTGAAGAAAAATTGGAATCGGAGCAGCAAGCCCAACGTATGGAGTTTGTTTTGCAAGGCGCAAAACGAGAAGCGGAACGCCGCATCATCGAAGCGGAAGGGGTCAGAGATGCCAACAAAATTATTTCTGAAGGTTTGACCGATAAAATTTTGCAATTCAAAAATATTGAAGCATGGCTTAAATTGTCTGAGTCAAATAACTCAAAAGTGATCATTACGAATGGTCAGATGCAGATGATGATGAATCCAATTGAGGGCTCCACTAACACGACAAATAAACCTAATGTCTCGGGCACTAACCAATTAACTTTATTAAAGAATTAATGTAGTAGATTTTAAGATGGTAATAGCATTTATGTTGTGGTTTCGTAAGGCAACTCTTAATTGAGTTGCCTTTTTTTCAAAGAAAAGCAGTTTTTTATATTGGGCGTATTGCCCAATGTAAATTCCCTAGTCTTTCTAAGATATAATGCGTAAATTTATTTTTTAACTGTATAAATACATAAAAAATGAACTGCCCAAAATGTCATAATCCTAATAGATCTAAAAAATCATATTTACTCACGTTTCGCTGATTTTAAAATCGGAAAAAAACATTTGAGTTGTTATCCATCCTGATTAGAGAAAAACTTGAATTTTTCATGTTCTCTATAATTTCAGAAGTTAATTAATTTTATTTTAAAAAATATAATTATCTTATAATTAAAAATTAAATTCTGAAAATAGTTTAAAAAATGAATTCAAACAGAATATTATTCCGAAATAAATTTAATTATCTCTTTATAAAATCAGCGAAACGTGAGTATTTAAGTCGCTTTTTTGATTTTGATATTTGATTAATTATGTAACTGAGGGGTGGGCATAACCTAAAAACGTGTAAATATCCTCAAAAGAGAGGATATTTACACTCAAAAAAGTTAAATGTCCACAAATTTAGAAAAATTACAGGTGATATTGGATAAAGTTTTTGCCCAATTACCTGTGAATCCCAAAGGCGGTAAGCCGCTTAGGTATTCACATTCCTGCTTTGTTCTATTTTTTATGGTTGTTTTGTATAAACGCATATTTGCATTTAAGCCAATGGCAAAATATGCCACCGTACATTATGCAACATTTGGCTTTCCACAAGCACCAGATAGAACAACGATTAGGCGGCGATTTATCGCTTTACCTAAATTATTAATGTTTGCTATCCCTCATTTGGCGATAGAAAGTTTGAAATATGCCTATTCTATTTTCCATTTCCGATTTGCCTTTGTCGATAAAAGTGCATTCCGAAGTTTAGGTGGTATTTGGCATAAAATACATATGCAAAGCGGTGTTGTTCCCCATCGAAGTATCGATACAGATGCTTCTTGGGCGAATTCAGCTTACCATAGATGGCGTTTTGGATATGGATTACATATCATTTGTAATGAGAATAGATTTCCCGTAAGTGCTTGTGTCACAACCGCTTCTGTGAAAGACCATACATTATTAATGACCCTTTTAGAATATTTACACCCTTATAATGGTATAGTCGTCGGAGATAAAGGCTATTTTGCTATCAGGTCAATCAAAGCGATTTATGAAAAGTGGAAAATTCTAATTCAAACGCCTAGCACTTTCGAAAACTTTAAGAATACAGCCCGAAATTGGTTCAAAAAGAAATATAACGATTTGGTCAAAACGACACCAGCGGGATGCTTATATAAAAAAAGAAAACCTTCTATCGAACCTATTTTTTCCCTCATAAAAGAGCTGTTTGATTTAGAAGGCAATAACCAATTACCCTATAAATCTTTAAAATATGTTCAACCATTTTTACTCATTACAGTCATTATGGTTCAACTTCTAATGATTGATAATTTTCTAAACAAAAGGGAGTTGGCCTCTACTCAAACGGTTTTGACCGTTTTTAGGTAATGCCCACCCCTCAATTATGTAACTGACAAATGAGGGGTCTCATTTCGTTATAATTTATTTTTTAAAAACTAAACTTTAGACAATGGATTGGCTCAGTAATCCTGATATTTGGATTTCATTTTTAACACTTTCAGCTTTAGAAATAGTCTTGGGTATAGATAACCTCATTTTTATTTCCATATTGACCAATAAACTACCTTCGGACCAACAGGCAAAAGCCCGTTTTATGGGCTTGAGTTTAGCTTTATTGATGCGTATTGTCTTACTTTTTTCGATTTCTTGGATAATGGGATTGAAAGATGATTTGTTTGTAGTAGGGTCAGTGGGCTTTTCAGGACGCGATATCATCCTCATTTTGGGTGGCTTGTTTTTGATTTATAAAAGTGTGAAAGAAATACACGAAAAAGTAGAAGATGCCCTCGATAATGAAGCCACAACACCCGCAACAGCCACTTTTAAAGCTGTAATCGTTCAAATCATCTTAGTGGACTTAGTTTTTTCACTTGATTCGGTGATTATAGCGGTTGGAATGACAAATTATATCGGTGTGATGATTGCAGCTGTTGTGGTATCCATGGTCATTATGATGCTATCGGCTTCAACCATCAGCCAATTTGTGAATCGGCACCCCGCTATTAAGATATTAGCATTGGCTTTTTTGATAATGATTGGTGTCGCTTTATTAGCGGAAGGTATGGATTTTCATATCCCAAGGGGTTATATTTATTTCTCGATGGCTTTCGCCTTGGGCGTTGAGTTTATAAACATAACAATTGGAACACGAAAGAGAGGTTGATTTCGTTAAAAATTCTTCCTTTTACTGAGTGGGTGCTTACCTTTGCAAAAAATAAAAAAATATGAGCCAGACTCAACCAAAAAAGAAATTTAACTTCCCGCTTTTTCGCCGCATTATGACTTTGGCAAACCCCTATCGGTTAATCTTTGCATCTGCTGCGTTTTTAGCTATTGTCCTTGCACCGCTTTCAAGCGCCCGCCCTTATTTGATACAACAAATGGTGGATGAGCATATCTTTAAATTTGATGTGCCGGGCATGACGCGTATGGTCATCATCCTTATTGGCTTGTTGATTTTAGAAGTCATTTTGCAATATATCTTTAATTATATCACTTCTTGGCTCGGTCAATCGGTCATAAGGGATTTACGCGTTAAAGTCTTTCGCCGAGTGACAAGTCTTAATCTCTCTTATTTTGATAAGACACCAATTGGGCAGTCCACGACACGGACGATTAGCGATATTGAAACCATCAATGCGGTGTTTTCTGAAGGTATCATTACGATTATTGCCGATTTATTGACTTTAATTGTCGTATTAGGCATCATGTTTTGGACGAGTTGGAAATTGACATTGGTGTGTATGACTGTTTTGCCGATACTTATTTTAGGTGCCCGGTGGTTCAAAAACGAAGTAGCCCGGTGGTTTCAAACGGTTAGGAACAGTATTTCTACCATGAATTCCTTTTTACAGGAACATATTAGCGGTATGAAGGTCGTCCAAATTTTCAATGCAGAAGCTCAGGAACGTGAGAAATTCAAGGAAATAAACCGTGCTTACACGGGTGCAAACCTTAAAGCCATATTTGCCTATGCGGTGTTTTTTCCTTTCGTCGAAATCATTTCGGCAGCGGCTTTAGGTCTTATGGTGTGGTATGGTTCACGTGGCGTTATTGAAAACCAAATTACCTTAGGTGTTTTAGTGGTTTTTCCAGTTTATTTGAATATGTTGTTTCGCCCTGTTCGGATGTTAGCAGATAAATTCAATACGCTACAAATGGGTATGGTTGCAGCTGAAAGGGTTTTTGATTTGCTTGATGAGGTGGAATTTACAGAGAAAAATGGTACAAAAAAGACAGATATACTGAGGGGGGACGTGGCGTTCAAAAATGTTGATTTTAGTTATGACAACACCAATTATGTCTTAAAAAATGTCAATTTTGAACTAAAAAGAGGACAAACATTAGCCATCGTCGGGTCAACAGGTTCTGGAAAAACGACGATTACCAGTGTTTTAACCCGTTTTTATGAAATTCAAAAAGGTTCAATTACGATAGACGGTGTGGACATTCGGGAGTACGATTTGAATAGTTTACGCAGTAAAGTAGCTGTTGTTTTACAAGATGTTTTCCTATTCAGTGGTTCAGTTTTTGAAAACATCACTTTGAGAGACCCCTCAGTATCTTTGCAAAAAGTAAAGGCTTGCGCCGAAATGATTGGGGCAGCAGAGTTTATAGAACGTTTGCCGGGTGGCTACGATTATGAAGTTATGGAACGTGGTGCGACTTTGTCAATGGGGCAGAGGCAGTTGATTTCATTTGTTCGCGCGCTTGTTTTTGACCCAAGTATCTTGATTTTAGATGAAGCAACCAGTTCTATTGACCCTGAAACGGAGGGGGTCATTCAATATGCGATTGAAAAATTGATTGACAAACGCACGTCTATTATCATTGCGCATCGTCTTTCTACAATCCGCCATGCGAACAATGTTTTAGTTATGGATAAAGGCAAGGCGATTGAATTTGGCAAACATGATGATTTAATTCAAATCGAGGGCGGTCGTTATAGAGAGTTGTACGAAATGCAATTTGCTTCAAATGTTATGAGCATGTAATTGATTCACTATCATTATTTTAGATTTACTAAATTTAGTAAATCTGTTTCAAATCCCTAACTTCTTAAAAAAAGAAAGCGCAGCTTGATTAGAGCTGCGCTTTTGGTGTTTTGAAGGAAAATATTACAAATATTCTAATCGAAATAGAACTCTAATTCAACGCGACGGTCTTGTTGAAGTACACCTGCATCATTCTTATTTGGATTAGATTGAGTCGCTCCAAAAAACTCTACAATGAGCAGGTTTGGTGAAATACCTCTTGAAACCAAGTAGTTTTTAACGGCATTAGAACGATTGTGCGACAACATTAAGTTGTGCTCTTGATCACCGCGTGCATCAGCATGACCGCTGATTTTAAGTTTCCAATCCTTTTTCTTTTTCATAATTGAAATAACATTATTCAAATCACGATAAGATGACGGACGGATAATCCATTTGTCGGTATCAAAATAAAGATTGCGAATGGCGATAGTCAAAGCGTCTTGTTCATCTTGACTGACAATTGGACATCCATTGTTGCTTTTGGGCCCTGCTGTATTTGGGCATTTGTCAATGTCATCTGGAATGCCGTCACCATCACGGTCACCGCCAAATGGACAACCTCTGTTTTCTTTAGGTCCAGGTGTATCAGGGCAAGCATCGTCTTTATCCATTGTTCCATCCTTATCGCGGTCGCTTGTCAATGGACAACCCATGTTTGTCAATGGACCAGCTTCGTCTGGACAAGGGTCAATTTCATCTAAAATGCCATCTTTGTCGCGATCACTGAGGGGGCAACCTTCATTGCGTGCTGACCCTGGAATGTCAGGACATTTGTCGATATCATCACGAATGCCGTCACCGTCGCGGTCGTTGAAAGGGCAACCTTGATTTGGCTTAGTACCAGGCAAATCGGGGCATTTGTCCTCTGCGTCGCAAATACCATCTTTATCTCTGTCAGGACATTCATCTTTTTTGACTTCTTCTTTCACAGGGCAACCGTTGTTTTCCTTTGTACCGGGCTCTTTCGGACACTTATCGTCTTTATCACAGATACCGTCCTTGTCTTCATCCTTGCATTGACCGCCAAAACGGAAGCCGACAGTCACTTCATGGCTGCCAGAACTGACATTGCTCAACTGTGAAGTCGTCATATCGTAACTATAAGCTGCATACCATTTTGGATATTCAATACCTGCCATAGCTACAACTGCATCTTCAGTCCGATAACTACCGCCTACCCAAAACATGTTGTTAAAAATACCACGAATCGAAAAGTCCGCTTGTGGTTGGACATTTTGGGCGTATTTACCCATTATTGAAGGTTCGAGCTTAAATTTATCGTTCACTTTTATAGTATAGCCCATCATACCATAGTAGTGCCTAACGATGGTTGTTGGGTTTGCAACCCTCAAAGAAGGGTCATAAATCAACTTTTTTTGATAAAGTTGTGGCACAGAAATGCCTGCAAAAAAACCATCTTGCTGACGAAAGTAAAGGCCAACGCTCAAGTCTGGAACCCACATCCCTGCTTGCCCAGCAAGTATTGTAGGGTCTTGGTCAACAGCAATTTGGGAGAAAACGTTGTCCGAAACACTCACCTTATAATAGCCACCAGAAACGCCTAAGCTAAGATTGGATTTTGTGCCTATCTTTTGGGTATAAGAAAGGATACCAGAAGCCCCCGTTTTCTTCAATTTACCCGCAACATCGTTGTAGAAATTGCCGCCCACATTGAAACCAGACTTGCCCAAACGCCCATTAACCATAACAATTTGAGTTTGTGGTTGACCCGACAAACCCACCCATTGTGTCCGATATGTACCCCGCAAATCAATATGTTCATTTTGACCAATAACAGCTGGATTGTAACCATATGCATTGACAACATAGTTGGAGAAGAGCGGATATTGTTGTGCCATCACTTGCCCTACTAAGGCGGTGATGATTATGAATATGTTTAAAATTTTTTTCATTTCATTGTTTTATTATTCAAATGAATATTTGCTTTTAATGAAAATAATTTTCAACCAACGGTCAATAGTTTTTGTTTTATCATTACCTGTTAACCGTTGATTAAAAATGCTTTAGCGTAGTATGGTGACCGAGCCTTCCCACGTCGTATTCTTATCATCATTGAGACGAATGATGTAGAAATACGCTGCGGCAGGTAGTTCTTTCCCGTCTTGATTTGTTCCTTCCCAATCGTTTGTATAGGCTTTTTTTGTATAAACTATTTGCCCCCAACGATTGTAAATGAACATCTCATTATTTGGGTATTTTTCAATATTAGCTATTACCCATTTATCATTGTTACCGTCGCCATTAGGTGTAATAATCTCAAAAACTTTGAAAGTTGAGGTATCAATACGACACCGACGATTGATAACAAAGGAGGTATCTAATCGGCAATTATTTGAATCGAGTATGTTGACACCGTATAGACCTGCCACTAAGGACGAAATATTGGGTGTTGTCTCGCCATTTGACCAACTGACTCGATATGGTTTTGTTCCCCCTTTGACCGTTAGCTGTATGGCACCATCTGCATAGTCTTTACAGGTTTCAGGTGTGAGGATATTCGTAAATGATACCGCACTGCTGGGTTGAGTTATAACCGTATCTAAACTGAAACTACATCCATTTGCATCTGATGTAGTCACTCGATAACGCCCAGCTGTCACATTCGTCAAGTTTTGAGTAGTCGCACCGTTTGACCAGCTATAGGTTTTGGCACCTGTACCACCAATCGGGGTTATCGTAATACCACCTGTATTTGCATTGCGGCATTTGATTGTCGTCACTTGGGCTGTTGCAGAAAAGCCAACTTGATTTGCGGCAACATTGACCGTTTTAGCGCGACTGTCAGCACAGAGCCCACTACTAACCTTTAAAGTGACGATTTTCAACCCACTTGTTGTGTAAATAACACCTGTTGGATTCAATTCGTTAGAAGTTCGAGGCACTGCTCCTTCGCCAAAATTCCATTCTACCACCAAGTTCGGCGTCTGACCTCCCGTATATTCAAGGTCGAATTTAGTACCGCAGGTCGGTGATAAAAAAGGAATGATATTGAAAGCGGGTGTTAAAGGAGGACAGCCCGGCGCATTGCCATTGAAAGGCGGCTGTTGAAAGCCTTGCCGTAAGTAACCTGCATTTGTTGGGCTTGTCGGATGCAAAACATTGCAACCAGGGCAGCTTCCAGCCGTCCAACTGACACGGAACGGCTCGATTGTTTTTAATGTACCAATACTTGTTAAAGTTGAGCGTTTGATTTGCTGCGCTTCAACGGAGTATGCACCAAATGTCAGTAATATTAGAATCGTTATTATTTTTTTCATTGCTCAAAAATTGATTTCAAACTGATTGTTTTTTTCAAAAATTACCCCCCTCAGTATAAAAGGCGTTTTTTATTAAAAACAGTCTGTTTTTGACTTAAAAAATGAATTTTCAGAATATTAAGTATAAGAAATCAATCTTATTTTTGGAGCAAATAGCCAGTAACATAGAAACTACCAACATTGGTTAAACCTTTGCGTATTTTTTTACCTTCAGGAATAACGACAACACGTGGCGATGAACTCGAACCCGTAAAGAAACTGTAATTTGTACCATCAATCAAAAACGACATATCACGCGAACCATTCGTACCACTTTTTATGACGAGAGATTTACCTGTTGGAACAGTATATTCGGATGAAGCATCCGAGAAGTCAAGCATAAGAGGTTCTGCATATTTTTGATTTTCAATCAAGAGACCACTACAAAAACAACTTTGAATCGTCTTACCTGTTGGAATAATGGGCATTCCCGGCTCAATAAGGATGTTTTTACCATCGGACATCACAATTGGATTATTAACAGCTGTGACAAAGAGTGTTCTTCCAAAAGGCACTGTAAAATTAGATGTTATTAAAACGGCTTCACCTTGAATACCATATGGAAATTCAATGGTAGCACCTGGTGCTCGTAAAGGCGCAGCCGAAAAATTGACTTGATCAAACTGCCCATTGTTTTTTGACAATTTCAAAGTACTTGTAAGGGTATCATAAGTCATCGTCTGAATTTCATTTGTCGGGTCTTTATCGCGGTCATCTAATGCCGTTTGAGCGGTGACTGCTGTTTGGGCACTGACTGCTGTTTGGGCGCTGATAGCCGTTTGTGCACTAACTGCTGTTTGAGCACTGATAGCGGTGTTTGCTCGACGTGAACTGTCCGCTAGCCAAGCAAAAGTGGCAGTATCAGAACGGCGAGCTGTATTGGCACTGATTGCTGTTTGAGCTGAAATAGCCGTTTGAGCCGTGATAGCTGAATTGGCAGTAACAGCTGTTTGTGCAGATATAGCAGTATTCGCTCTTCTTGAACTGTCAGCTAACCAAGCAAACTGTGCGGTATCTGAACGACGAGCCGTTAAAGCGGTATTGGCAGTAAGGGCATTATTGGCTGTTATAGCTGTGAATGCAATTCGAGCAGAGTCAGATACGGCTGCTGATCCAGCACGATTTGCATATTTGGCAGTATCAGTGAAGACTGCGGAATATGATTTGTCAGCATAAAGAGCATATGGTACAGAAACCATTTGGTTTGTACCCATCAGTATATAGTTATTACCACCTGTAATATCCATTTCTATTTTGAGATAATATTTGTCCGTGCCCCATTTAATGTTGTTAAATGTGGTTTGAGCACCACTGGCACGAGAGCCATTCCCAATTTGTAGGTCAAACAAACCGAAACCATCGGTCAGTAGGGAATGAACTTCAACCCATTCTTCAGAACCAGCGGTTGACCCCTTCAAAATGGATAGTCTAACTTTAATGGATTGGCTAACTAATTCGTTGCCACGTGTATCCGTAGCGACTGCTTGATAGCAAATAGCTTGCGGCACTTGGGCAGAAAGCGTTAATGTAGTTGTTAAAAACAAGAGTAAAGTGATGAATTTTTTCATAAGAAGAATCCTTTTGATTAATAATATTTATGTAATGTGAACTCAAAATTGAATTAAACCTTTGATGGTTTCAAATACGCTAACCCTTATTGGTTAGTTACATAAACCAATAGAAAATCATGAAAATACTTTACTTTTTTTTAAACATTAGGTTTATTGAAAAGTTAGTTTGTTGATTATCAACAAATTGCAAATATTGAATATGATTATTGTTTTAAAGCGTAGTATTGTTGGCTTATAATAGTTTCGACGAAGAAATACTCTAAATCATGTTTGTAGGCGCAAAGATGTATATAACTATAAATATAACAAAATTTTATCTTTAAAAATTCATAATAAAAAAACGTCAGTATGAAAACACACTGACGTTTCAACGAAAGGACACAATTTTTTGCTAAAAATTATCTTCAAATTTAACGCATATATTGCACAAAGTCAATAGTGCATCAAAATTTATCTGCGAATTAACACGATTTTGGTAGAACCATCAGCCTTTTTGAGTAAAGCTTGACGGTCACAATCACCTCCTCCATAACTATAATCTAAAGAACGCGTCTGTCCATCAACTGTAATACTGCGTTTTCCGCTTACTATCCAAGGACAGATTGTTTTGTGAACGACGGGTAACTCAATAACGCTGCTATACGATTTTTCTTTTCGATTAACACCCGAACAATTGCCCGTAACTGACCAAATATCATCTAATGGCGTGCGTGTCAAATAACCTTGTGTGCGTGTAACGGTATGCGTTGCTGTCTCTCCATTACCAAAGGTTATTTTCATTTCTGTTGCAGTCCGTGTATAAGTTGGTTGACCGTTACTGTTAGGTCCTGTGTTTTTCCAAGTCCGTGTACCTTCAATTTTGGTACTGTCTACAAAGTAGTTGTTATATGTTACGGACTTAGTTGCATTAAGTTTCGTTAAGGTGTCACTAAAATTAATAATTATTTTTCCTTTCCTAATTCGACCGTTTCGATCGGTACAAGAAGCACCAAAATCAACTGTTATAGTCTGCGGAAAAGTGCCACGAGTTGCTGAATAGGTAATTGTTGGACAAGTGCCATTTGGACCACCTGCTGGACCATTTTCAATATCCATATCTACTTCATCTTCTGAATTTTGAGTGAATGACTCAATATCGCTGACATCTTCGCTTGTCGTAACGGCTAAATCGGTACTTGTCGTTGTGTCAATATTATTGTCTTTTTGACAAGCGGTTATAAAAAGACTGAGAAGGACGATGGCTGCAAAGCCTAAAAAAACTTTTTCATAAGAATTTTGTTTTTGAAATGTTAGAAATACGGTTAAATCAATTGTTAACTGAAAAAAGAAAAATGCAAAGGTTAAATGAAAAGAATTTACCTAAAATGTGAATTTAAATAATTGATTATCAATATTTTATAGAAAGTAATAAATCTTAAAACGTACTAACAAAAATGGATGCACAC
>JAYSQG010000004.1:0-13211 GCA_043721685.1 Saprospiraceae bacterium
AATGACTAATGGAATGACTAATGGAATGACTAATGGAATGACTAATGGAATGACTAATGGAATGACTAATGGAATGACTAATGGAATGACTAATTCCGAAAACGAAAAATTCTTGTTGTTAAAAACTAATGAAACAAAGTTGATATAAATAATTCAATGAAACAAATTTTTAACAAAAAAAAATTCTAATTTTTTTTACAATGATTTTACATATCCCATCACTATTTAAAAATAGACATTTTGATTTCAAATAACAAAAAAACAATTGTTAGGTGCTTCAATTATTGACTTTTACGACTATTCTTATGAAAAAAAACAAAAACTCACTCGTTTGGCAAATTACTGAGGGGGGGCAAAATCCATCATGCATACTCGGCACGATGCACGTCCGCGATGCCAGGGCTTTTCAATTTGAGCATTTGTTTTATGAAAAAATATTGAACTGCGAAGCATTTGCAACGGAGTTTAACCTCGACGATATACAAAACCAAACAGATTTTACGCTGTCCTTGTCTAATGGTTTGCAACTACAAAATGTTATCAAGCCTAAAGCTTTTGCTAAAATAAGTCGTGTGGTTGAGCAAAAAATGGGTCTGCCTTTGGTGCATTTCAATAATTTAAAACCCATCATTGTCACGAATATGCTCACCGAAAGTGTCTTGTCAAGTGACCGTTTGATGTCGCTCGATGAAACTTTGTGGCGTTTTGCTTCCGAAAACGGGCGTTTACTGAGGGGTATCGAAACCTTTGAGGAACAGGTCGAAATATTGAACAAAATGAGTATTGACGAGCAAATAAAAGGTTTGAAAGATTTAGCTTCTAATTTTTCAAAATTTAGAAAACAATTGCTCGATATGACACGGCTTTATGAACAAGCAGATATTCTAAAACTCTATAAAGTCGCTAAAAAAACAGCAAAAGGCAACCGACGTTTATTGTTATACGACAGAAACCGCATTATGGCAGAGCGTATTGCAGAAATGACTAAGGAGATGACACTTTGTGCAGCGATAGGTGCGGGGCATTTGGCAGGTCAAAAAGGTGTATTAAATCTGTTGAAAAAGAAGGGTTTTGAAGTGACACCTGTTTTTGATTAATAATGAATCAAAAAAGACTGGTTTGGTTTTCATCAATTTCTATCAATTCTGTTGCGGATACTGAGGGGGTTTCTATTTTGACCAAATCAGGTAAAAAGCGTTTGATAACACGGAATTTGTGCGTGTAAATACCCTTTTCATCGTTGTAAATGCCAAAATGATCGAGTTTGTCAATGCGTACGTGACCAGCGGCATGAATGATTTGATTGTTTGCCAAAACGATGCCGACATGTATGATACGCCCTTTGTCATTTTCAAAAAACGCTAAGTCGGCAGGTTGAGCGAGTTCAATGAAATCAACGAGTCGCCCTTGTTCCACTTGCTGCGAAGCATCGCGCCGCAAACGGATTCCTGCCATGCGAAAAACGATTTGCGAAAAACCAGAACAATCAATGCCAAAAGGCGACCGACCGCCCCACAAATAAGGTGCAAAAAGGTAACGTCTTGCCAATTTGACGATAAATTCAGGTGTCGGAGCGAGGTGGCCACTGTTGAGTGCCGAACCATTAAAAGTATAGTGCTTTTTGCCAAGATGAACATTCAAACCATCAAAATAAGGCAAAGTTGCACCTAATGTTATCGGTAAAAAATGGTCATTATTGGTCAAAATTGACATTAATTCAAGGCAAAAACCGTGATTTTGGCGATAATTTATCGCTTCTTCCTCAGATATAAAACGCAATTGACGCACATCCATCCAACCCTCGTAACCGTCCCAGTCGCACCGAATTTGGCACCAATTTTTTTTCCCACGCCCCATGATTTCAAGGACATCTACCAATTCGCCAAATAGGAGCTGGGTTACGATTTCCTCCTTGTCGGACGCACCGGCGCGGACTGGAACAACACTTAATTGGCAAAAGGCTGGGTTTTTCATTGATAATTGCTTGTTTATGATTGATTATTGTTTAATATATGCTAGTTGAGACAAATAATCAATCTCTTAAAATGGGTTCAAAAATAATAACTAAATGTAAGATACCGTTAGAATGACAAAAATAAATTAAATTGTAGGGTTGAATTGCTGAATTGCTGTATTGTTTGGAGATACAGAAAACCCAACAATATATCAATTCAACCTACAACAATATAGTGATCCAACAATATAACCCTACAACAATACACGAATTCACCCCTTTCTTTCTACTTTTGCACGAATTTTGATACATCCGTTTTATGAAAAAAATACAACTTTTATTACCGATTTGGCTGTTGGCTACTTCGCTTTTGGCACAAGACCGCCATTTTTCACAGTTCTATAGCTCCCCATTGACCCTTAATCCCGCATTGACGGGTGCATTTGATGGTAAATATCGTGTTGGAACCTTGTATCGCGATCAATGGCGTGGACTGCTTGAACAGCCTTATCAAAATTTTTCATTTGGTGCGGACTTGCGACTCCAAGCACCGTTCTCAGGCAAGACAAATCCCGATAAAATGGGGATAGGCTTATTGTTTTATCGAGATATTATTAATTCGCTTGATTTTTCGACGACCCAAATTGCTCTTTCTGGGGCTTATCACAAGTCATTGGACTTAGGCAGCACTCAATTTTTGTCAATGGGTTTTCAATTGGGTTTGTCGCAACGTAACGTCAATTATGACAATTTGACTTTTCAAGACCAATGGAATGGCGTGGACGGCTATTCATTGCCACGTGGTGAACGTTTGCCCGAAAACAATTTTGCTTATTCAGACTTGTCAACAGGCATCAATTATTCGGTGAACCCTGCGCCCAAAGTGGCTTTTTTTGCAGGTTTGGCATATCATCATTTCAACAAGCCTAATATTTCTTTTTTCAAAGGAGCGGATATACCTAAACAACCGCTTTTGCCGCGTATTTCAGCACAGTTGGCAGCACAATTTCCAATCAATCAAGAGCATACGTTGATGATGTCGCCACGTGTATTGGTGGCTTCGCAAGGTCCGCATTTTGAGGTCAATGCAGGGACAAATTTCCGTATTGAAGTAGATAAAACCTATGGCACTTCACTTCATTTGGGCGGTTGGGTGCGCCCCGTAAAAAATATAGATGGTTTCAATATTGATGCGGTCGTTTTGATGGCAGGCATTGAGTATAACAGTGTTTTGTTGGGTTTTAGTTATGATCTTAACCTACCCACCTTACAAAAGTATAAAAGAACGGCAAATGTCTTTGAAATCTCTTTGATTTACCTTGGAGAGTTTGAAAATGATGATTTACTTTGCCCAACTTTTTGAAAAACTCGAATATGAAAATCACTGTCGTTGGAACTGGAAATGTTGCCTTTCATTTAGGAAAAAGATTGCAAGCGCAAGGTGTGGAAATCAATCAAGTCATAGGGCGTAATTCCTTGAAAGCGGCTTGGTTAGGCGATATTTTGCAGACTAAGTCAACTTCTTTAATTGGCAATATAGACATCTCGAGTGATATTTTTATCCTTGCTGTTTCCGACAGTGCCATTGCAGAAGTGGCTGAAAAACTGTCAAAAAGTATAGAAACTTCCTTAGTTGTGCATACCTCAGGCTCGATTCCTTCAACGGTTTTAGAGCCTTTTTTTAGGCATTATGGCGTTTTTTATCCGCTTCAAACCTTTTCTGTTGAGACGGAAGCCAATTTTGAAAATATTCCGATCTTTATCAATGCGACCCCTCAGTATCACGTCGATTTTTTAGAAAAATTAGCACAAAAAATTAGTTCACGTGTTTATGCGATGTCTGATGAAGACCGATTAGCCCTGCACGTAGCGGCAGTTTTTGTTAATAATTTTGTCAATCATTTATTCAAAATTGGCTCTGAAATAGTCAGTAAACACAACCTTCCTTTCGATGTTTTGTTGCCCTTGATAGAAGAAACAGTCAATAAGATTCGGCACAATGCACCTGTGGAAATGCAAACCGGACCTGCACGACGATGTGACGATGTGACCATTGAAAAACACCTTGAATTTATTGAAAAACACACCCCTCAGTATGATTTGCTCTACACTTTGTTGAGCATTGGCATTAATCCAGAATTGGACTTAAATAAACCTAAATAAAGAAAATCTAAAATATATAAAACATGAGAATTGTAGGAGAAATCGCACATCCACGTCTAAAAATCACCATTTTTAAAAATGATGGGAAGTTCAGTTTGAAATGCGAAAGCGGTTTGTTGGAGCAGATTTACAAGTTTCGTGACGACGACCGTTTGGCAACTGCCGACGATGTCAAAAAGGTGGTTGATACCCCTTTTATCGAAAAAATGGAGGATATACTGAGGGGTATGTATGACGCAAGAATGACTGCAATGCAACGTAATTTGACGCAAATTGAGGAGGAGTTTGAGACTATCGTTTGAATGAAAACAAATGTCAAAATTCATTACAGGTTTAATTATTAACCGAACTATTGAGTTCCACCATCTGTATCTCCGTTTTATAATTTTCCCAACGCACCCGTTTAGTCAAACCAAAATTTTCAAGGCGATTGTGATAATAGAATAATGTACTGAAATCATCGCTTTCAATATCGCCTTTCTTGTTGAACATCAACGGTTTACGCACATGATAAATGCCTAAGTTTTTGATACCATCTTCCAATAATTCTTTAGCGGGTAGATGAATCACGTCACTCAATTTCAATCTGTCTTTTTCTGCCAATTCAAAAAGTGCTTCTTGAACGGCTTCAATAGCTGCTGTGAAATTGTCTATTGGAAACACGAAATCGTCGGTTGGCAAACGCAATAGGGCGTAAAGGTCAAAAGTATCATTATTTGCTTTCAACATATTAAAAGCTGTGAATGCAACGACATGAGAGCTTAACACGATGTTTTCGCGATGAAAACGGTCAACAATGCGGTCTGCAAGTAGTTTTGTGTATTCCGCTTCGCGTTGTAAATCTTGTTTGATGACCCCCTCAGTATTGAAGTAGTCGCTGATGTTGAGTTTGTTATTGCGGGCATCGAAACTTGTCCCTTCGGCATCAACAAAATTGCCCATAATATCCATGGGTTTACCAAAAGACAAAATAATATCCGATTTTTTAGCAAAAAACTGCCATATAAACTTCAACCATTCGCGGATAGAATTGCCCGATGCACGTCCTGCGATGTACTTTTCTTTACCCGTAATTTGTAGATGTTGGCGAATCAAAAAAGGTGCTTCGAGAACAAAATGATAGCTCATGACAAGCGGTACAATGAAAATTTTTGTCGGCTCTTCCTTTTGCCCCCCCTCAGTATTTGCCCCCTTTGTCTCTTGCCCTTTGCCCTTTGTCTTTTGCTCTTTAACTTGTTGACAGAGAACACGTTGTGCTTCAACAGCCGTTCCAAGTAAACCCATTTTCAAACGTGTTTCAACCATGCCATTCCTTGAACGTGTGCCACCTGGAAAGAACAGGGTATTTGTCCCACGCACAATAGACAGCATGGACATAGTTTTCAATGTTTCGAGATAAATAGGATTCTTTTTTCGGCGGTCAACGCGGTATGCACCCAAACGATTCATAAAAAAAGCGGCTGCACCTGAGTTATAGAGGTTCAAACCTGCGCCATAACTAAACGAGGGCAAACCCACGAATTGATCCATCGTAAAGCCGACGAGTATCGAATCCAGATTACTAAAATGCGTAGGAACAACTATTACGACCCCTTTTTTCATCAAAGTACGTATCATTTCAACTTCGCCATATACTTGAATGCGCTCATGTAAGCGATTGCGTGAGCTTAAAAAACGCCACCAACGTTCAGCTGCGGCATTTAATAGACGGCTAAAAAAAGTGAAGAGAAATAGACGAGCAAACCTAAACGTTGGTATCGAAAAAGTACCCACAATCTCCGTAGAATACCGATGTATGATGCGTTGAATGACCTCTTTTTGAGTTTCTTTTGCTTGATTTTGCGGTTCGTTTTCTGTTTTGAAAAGCTTTGAACGCAAGCGATTCCAAAATTGACCTTCGTTAGGTGGGTCAACTTTCCATGGCGTTTCTTTCACACGAATACGCTCTAAATATATCGTTTCAGATATAAGATTATACAGTTTCGGATGCTGTTCAGCAAGGCGATTGAGTGTAAATTCATCAATTTCTTCTATAAAACGACGACGATCTTGACTCAATTTATAGATAGGCCACTGGTCAAGGCGTTCTAATACTTGTGGATATGGATTGGCGGGTTTCATATTTTATTATAGATAATGGACAATGGATAGCGGATAGATGAATGTGGATAATGCTGTAAATTATCCACTATCATTTATCCACTGAATAATAATCTTTATTGGCGTCTTCAATAAAGCTTAAAATCTCGATACGTCCGACTTTGCGTTCAGCTGAAGTGACATACTGAGTGGGTAGTGTTTCCCAGTTTTCAAGCAACTTTTGGTTGAAATTATCAATATTTCGTTTTCGATCATCTGCTTTTATCCTGTCTGTTTTGGTGAAAACGATGACAAATGGTATCCCATTTTCACCCAATTTATTGATAAAATCGAGGTCATTTTGCTGTGGTGGTACCATCGCATCAACGAGGACAAAGACGTATTGGAGTGTTTCACGTTTGGTCAAATAGTACCAAATCATGCGTTCCCATTCCTCTCGCATCGTCCGAGATATGCGCGCATAGCCATAACCAGGCATATCCACGAGATACCAAGCCTGGTTAATGCGAAAATAATTCATTGTTTGTGTTTTTCCTGGGGTTCTCGACGTCTTTGCAAGGTCTTTTTGCGTACACACCATATTGATGAGCGACGATTTGCCGACATTTGAGCGACCGATAAACACATATTCAGGTTTGCCATCAGTGGGGCATTTGTCGGTTCTCATATAACTGCCGACAAATTCGGCTTTAATATTGATGATTTTTTCTTTATTCGATTTCAATTTTAAAATTTTTGTTATTGAAAAATAAGATTTATAAAAAATTGAAAATCAAATTATTATAAATCAAGGTGCTGATGATACCCCTCAGTATGAAAGGTGTTTTTAGCAGTGCAAAGGTAAAATATATTTCCTAAACGGGTTAAGATTCTGTTAAACGTGTAATTTTGCGCTACTCAAAAATCACAATCTTGTGTAAGCATCGTTAATAAAGACAAATTAAAATTCAAAAGAATGAAAAAAGTGATGATTCTTTTCTTGTGCATGACTATGGCGCAAGCGGCTGTTCAAGCTCAAATTAAGTATGGTTTAAAGGTTGGTGTCAGCACACCCGATATAAAGCCAGCCGACGTTAATCCGTTTAGCTTCAAGAGTGGTGCTGATTCTTTCTCCATCAAACTCAACGATGCCAATTACGGTTTTCATGTCGGCGGTTGGGTGCGTTTAAAATTAGGCTCTGTATATTTGCAACCTGAAGTATTATTTAACTCAGCGAAGGTACAGTATAATTTAAAAAAAGTGAGAGGGACTGCTCTCGTTGATAGCCTTCGCAGCGAACGTTTTAATAATCTCGATGTACCCATTATGGTCGGCTTCAAGTTGGGGTCTTTCCGTGTCAATGGTGGTCCTGTGGCGCATATTCACCTCAATGGGGATTCTGATTTGTCTGATTTGGCTGACTATAAAGCTAATTTTCAATCAGCTACATGGGGCTATCAGGCAGGTATAGGCTTAGATTTTGGCAAATTAGGTCTTGATTTGCGCTATGAAGGCAACTTTAATAACTTCGGTAGTCACATTACTTTTGGTGGCAATAGTTATGAGTTCAAAAAAGCACCGTCGCGTATGACATTGGCTGCTGCATTTAGTTTCTAACAGCAAATTGTAAGTAACAAGGTGCAAAAAAGTAAAGGGCAGAACGTGAATGGTACGTTTTGCCCTTTGCTTTTTAGGAACGAGCGGAAAACGAGACTCGAACTCGCGACCTTCGGCTTGGGAAGCCAACGCTCTACCAACTGAGCTATTTCCGCTTTTGGTTATTCGTTATTCGTTACTCTATGTTAATAACCAATTGACGAATAACGAATAACCAATCAACTAAACCTCGAAAGGTATCTTCAAGATTTGACCCACTTCGATTTTGTCAGGATGCTCAAGTACATCTGTATTGGCAGCAAATATTTGCGTGTATTTCTTAGGCTCTTCGTAGAAATGCTTAGCGATTTTACCCAATGTGTCACCTGATTTAACGGTATAAATGGCATAATAATCGTTGGTAGCAACAGCAATGTCTGCAACAAGGTCAGAAGGTGCATCACCACCCACTTCTTTGATTTTGTCCCAAAGTTGGTTTTTTTCATACTGTGTGTTCACAGTGCCCGTGATGACTAATTTGCCGTCTTGTTCTGTGACAGAACCGTTTTGAGCACCTAATTCCTCTCCGAGGTTCAATACTGCTTGGTATTTAGCTTGTAATGACATAATAAACGTAGTTTTTAAAATTAATAAAATAGATTATTTTTTTCCATTGAAAACCTTGTGACGAGAATATCTTGTAAAAGACACAATTTCAGCGTTCTATATTTGAAGAGTACAATTTTCTCCTTTTCCGTTGATAATTGTTAATATTATTAGGTTTTTCATTACGTAAAGATACAAAATATTGACGCATTAGATAAACAGCTACAAAAATAATCCCCCTTCCATAAAAAATCTTTGCAATAGCATTATTTCCTAAAATGACTATATTTGTACCGAATTATTAATGTGAATAACAGCAACGCTTACTTATTTATGTTTCTACGCCTTTTTATTCTTTCAATACTCTGCTTATGCCTGCTCAAGATAGCGGGTTATATGCCTGTATTCAAGATAGAACAATGGCTGATTCACCATAAAATGGAAGCCGTTATTGAGCAATTTGTGGACAATGACCAGTTGCAGCTTATCTCTATTTCGCCCGAAAATCAACAAAAACTAAAATGGGAACGGGTCGGTAAGGAATTTTGGTACGAAGGCAGATTGTTCGATATCGTTCGCTCTGAAACTAAAGGCGACGTGACACATTATTATTGTATTGACGATACGGCGGAAACACATCTCACTTATGAATTTATTGAACAAATAAAAAAACAAACCGATGATACGGACAATGAAGGTATGTCCCTCAATGATTTCTTCAAAAAGGTTTTAAAAATCTATTTTGCTCCGCCTTTCCTTCAATACAGTCCAATTGTTTTTAGTCAAATCCCTAAAAAAAGTAAGGTTTTAACGCCTTATATCAACCATTATGCTTCACAATTTTACAATCGTATTGACCCGCCGCCCAAGCAGGTGATTTAGTTTTTATTCAACTATTTATTCTTTGATGCAGATTTACTAAAACTTTTAAGGTTTGGTAAATCTCTGAATGGCAATTTACTGAGGGGTGTCTACTTCTGAGTAAACGACTTGTCTGTTTATGTTTTTTTGACCAATGAGTGGTCAAAAAAAACAATCAATTCAATTTTCAAAAACTAAATCCACGATGAAAAAATCATTATTCATTATAGTTCTATCTTTTATTACTCAATATGTATCGGCACAAACGGATACAGTGCCACAAGCCATTGATTTAAATGAAGTTGTTATTTCTGCTAATAAAGTTGCGGAAACAAAACGTACCATTTCACAACAAATTCGCACGATTTCTGCAAAAGAAATCAGCTTGCTCAATGTCCAAAATACGGGTGATTTGCTCTCGGCAACGGGTTTGGTGATGGTTCAAAAGAGTCAGCAGGGTGGGAGTAGCCCGATACTGAGGGGGTTTGAGGCGAGCCGTGTTTTGTTGGTCGTTGACGGTGTGCGTATGAACAATTTGATATATCGCGGAGGGCATTTGCAGAATGTCATAACCGTTGACCAGAATATGTTAGAACGTGCCGAAATCCTTTTTGGTCCTTCCTCAACGGTTTATGGCTCTGATGCTTTGGGCGGTGTCGTTCACTTCCACACTAGGAAAGCGCAGTTCGCAACATCTGATAAAATAGACTTCAATGGCTCTGCTTTTGCACGTTATTCGTCTGCAAATAATGAAAAAACAGGTCATTTGGACTTCAATGTGGGTGGAAAACGCCTCGCTTGGCTGTCTTCGGTCAATTACAGCGACTTCGGTGATGTCCGCATGGGTACGAAAACACAGGCATTAGATACGCTTTGGGGCTTGCGAAAACAATATGTTGAGCGCATCAATGGCAAGGATTCACTTGTGGCAAACAGCGACGTTTATCTCCAAAAGTTCAGTGCATATAAACAGTACGATGTATTACAAAAATTAGCTTATCAGGCTTCTAATAAACTCTTGTTAGGCTTAAATGTACAGCTATCTAACTCAACCGATGTGCCACGTTATGACCGTTTGACTGACCCTAAAGGTTCAGGTCTGAACTCTGCCGAATGGTATTATGGGCCTCAAAAGCGGATGTTTACCGCATTCGATGCGCAATGGAAAAATGCCGATGCGTTCTTCCAACATATAAGTTTTAATGCCAATTTTCAAGACATTCAAGAAAGCCGTAACACGCGTGGCTTTGGGTCAGCAAATCGGACAAGTCGGGTAGAAAAAGTGAAGGTTTATGGATTAAACCTTGATTTTCAACGCACTATCGGCAGTCACGACCTCCGCACAGGTATAGATGTGCAACAAAGTTCGGTCAATTCGACGGCTTTTTTGACCAATGTCAATACCAATATCGAGACCTTAAATGGCGCTTCAACCCGTTATCCTGATGGCGATAATACCATGTTGAACGCTGCGGCTTATTTGACGCATACATGGAAACTTAATGATGTCTTCACGCTCAATGACGGTTTGCGTTTGGGTGTGTCAGATCTAAAATCCACCTTCGTGAGCCAAACTTTTTATAAATTTCCATTCACAGAAACCAAGCAAAACAATGGTATTTGGAGTGGTCATGTCGGTTTGATATACGCGCCTGCTTCGGATTTAAAGGTTTCTGTCTTGGGTTCAACAGGCTACCGCGTGCCGAATGTGGATGATTTGACAAAGATATTCGACACTAAAAAAGGCAGCGTCGTTGTACCCAATCAAAACCTCAAACCTGAGCGCACTTGGAACACAGAACTCGGTTTGGCTAAAAGTTTTGGCAAAACCTTTGGCATCGAAGGCGCCTTGTATTACACGACATTCAATAATGCTATTGTTGTTGATAAATTTACATTCAATGGTGCAGATAGTATCGTGTATGATGGCGTAAAAAGTGCCGTTTATGCGCCGCAAAACAAGCAAAGTGCCAATATTTGGGGCTTTAGTATCACCGCTAAAGGGCAACTTACTGAGGGGGTCACTTTCTCTGCCGCTTACAACTATACGAAAGGAACGGTGGCTGCCACTGCATCAACAAAGGAAACACCGCTTGACCATATTCCACCCGCCTTTGGTCGTTTGGCTGTTGATTATGTCAAAAATAAGCTCAATGCGAGCGTTTTTAGTAACTTCAGTGCTTGGAAACGCATCGCTGATTACCGCATTGGTACGGAAGATAACGAAGCGTATGCCACTAAAGCGGGTATGCCAAGTTGGTGGACGCTCAACGCCCGTGTGGGTTACGAAGTCATAAACGGACTACAATTGCAGGTAGGCATTGATAACATAATGGATGTCCAATACCGTGTTTTTGCATCGGGCATACACGCGGCGGGGCGCAATGTATGGGCGACGGTGCGGTATCGGTTTTGAAAACAACACAGATTTGAGAAATCTTCAAGATTTCTTAAATCTCTATGCCCCAACCAATCCCAAAGGGATTCAACAGGAATAGCCCCGAATGAAATTCGGGGAAAAAGTTAGGATGGAGCGCAAACCCTGAAAGGGTTGAACTGATTTATGGCTGCTTAATCGTTCAACCCTTTCAGGGTTTAGGTCGCAACCCCTATCATTTTCCCCGAATTTCATTCGGGGCTATTCGTGTTGAATCCCTTCGGGATTGGCTCTTTTCGTTTGTGTTGTTCAGATTTAAGAAATCTTGAAGATTTCTCAAATCAGCGTATGCCATTGCGCCGTTAGGTGCTGAATGTTGGTAGCAAGCGCAACAAAAATGACCGCTCATGGGGCATCGACCCACAACAATAATAAAAAATAACCCCGCTTTGAGTCCTGCATCCAACATATTTATCTTATTTTTATGCCCATTGAACAAATACGGCTTAAAAAGATATACACATGAATCGCATCATTGACTACGCGACTGGTTTTTTCCTTTTATTGAGCTTCTATCTTGTCCTTGTTTGGGTTGAGGCATTAGACAAACCCGATTGGCTACCCAAAGATAGGGAAGCTACTTACGCCGTTGTTTGTGTAGTAGCCGCGTTGGTCGGTTTTGCATATTCGATTGGTCGGCGAGTGAAAGAAAACAACAAAGAACCCAAACTACTTTCTGCACCGCCCCAAAATTTGGCAACCAATGCCATTGGACGCAGCAAAGACGTTAAAAAAATCTTTGCCGAACTGATGCAATCAAAGAAGCCACTTGTCATTACGGGCGTTGGTGGTATTGGAAAAACAACCGTTGTACAATTGCTTTGGGAACAGCATAAAAATAAGTTTGACCATGTGGCTTATTTGTCAGCCGATGCTTTCTTTTCTGATAGCGAAGCATGGCAATTAGATAACGCCGAGCGGTTTTTATTGGCTTTTGCTGATAATAAATTCTTAAAAGACAGTCTAAAATTAGCGTTTGAGCCAACTGATGATACGTTGGCGCGGTTCAATAAAGTAATAGCGGCTCTGTTGCGTATCGAAGGGTGTAATTTATTGATAGTGGACAATACAGCCGATGCCGCTTCTCGGTATGCAGAAAACCTGTCCCGTTTGACCAATTGGAAAGTCTTGATAACCTCCAGAGATGCCATTGCAAATATGGCGCACATCGAACTCGGTACATTGTCAACCGAAGATGCCGTTCGCTTATTCAAACGTATTTATAGAAAACCTGTAGGACAAGATGAATTGATGAATATACTGAGGGGGGTCAAGTGCCATACTTCAGCAATTGAGTTAATCGCCGCTTATGCACGCGAAAAAAATCTGACGATACCCGAACTCGAAAAGGAGATAGAGGAACGTGGTTTGCGCGACATGACACAATATAATGTGATAACCGTTAGAGATAGCCGAAGAATGAGTGTAGTCGAGCACTTGCTCTTAACTTTTGCTATGGAGTTTGATGAAAAAGAAGCCGAAATCATGCGCTATTTCAGCGTCTTACCCGCCGA
>JAYSQG010000005.1:0-7369 GCA_043721685.1 Saprospiraceae bacterium
TTTTTTAAAGCTTCATTTGCTTCAAAAGCATTGTTGCATCGTGCCACAAGCTCCAAATTGGGCATTCGAGAAATGTATGTTTCTATGACATCTAATGCCAAAGGTTCGTCGTCAACGATGATTACTTTCATTTTTTATTTTTTTATTGTTATTACTATTAAACTCATTTAATACATCTAACTTATTGATTATCAACATTTACGAAATTTTAAAAATTTCGTAAATGTGCTTTATTAACTATTAACCAATGCCGATTGTCCCACATTATCTGGCAATATTTTCATCCACAAATTAACGCCATAAGTATTTGGCTTGTCGTGTACTTCTAAGTTGTAATTGTTTTTATACAATATATTGAGTCGTCGACGCACATTCACCAAACCGATACCGCCGCTTCTCCGGTGATCTTGTGTGGGTTGTTGTTCTGGTTTAGAATTTTCAACATATAAGTTCAATTCCTCGCCGTCCAAATAGACATGAATATGTACAAAACCATCTGAAATATGGTTACTTGCACCGTGTTTAAAAGCATTCTCAATGAAAGCGATGAAAATCAAAGGCGCAATTTTTAAGTCTCCAACGATGCCTTCTACTTCAAATTTAATCTCCAAATTTTTATGTCTCAACCGTTCCAAATCAAGATAATTTCTGATATAATTCACTTCTTTACTGAGGGGTACTAATGGCTCATTACATTCATACAACATATAACGCATCATTTCCGACAGCTTGATGACCACTTCGGGGGCAGCATCAGACTTTTTTAGCGTCAAAGCGTACAAACTATTCAAGGTATTGAACAAAAAATGCGGGTTGATTTGAGATTTCAAAAAATTCAACTCCGTTTGCATCGTTCGCGTTTCTAAATCACGTTGCGTTTGTGTTTGGCGCAGCCAATCGGAAGAGATTTTTACAATCGTAGAAATACCCGCTGTCATTAAAGAAATCAAGTAATAGTACGATTGATGCGAAATTAAAAAGTCTTGGTCGGTTGGAAAATTAGCGAATTTTTTAAATAGAATAAAAATCTTAATCGGTGTCAACACCAAAGCAATACCAATAAGACCGATAAGATATGTCCATAACTTATTCGGTTTCAAATATTTAGGAATCAAAAACTCGCTATTGGCATAATATATCGCCGCATAAAATAAGATATTGACCAATTCATTGGAAAAAAAATGTGTAAAACTCGCATCGCCCCCCCGCATCTCGCTCAACGTCAATACGCAAAGCAAAACGAACCAGAAAGCCGCGTGGTAAATGGCGCGTCGCATCAAAAGCCGCTTGATATTTTTGATTATTTTATTCATTTGTTACGCAAATAACGCAATCAGAATGATGAATGAAGTTCTTTTTTAGATAAAACAGTTTGCATAATGGATTAATCCATGTATGATTTCAAAATCTAAACAAAGAATCCGTAATTTTGCCAAATGAAAATCGGTTACGACGCCAAACGAGCATTCCAAAATTTTACAGGTTTAGGCAATTACAGCCGCACCCTTATTGAGACTTTAACGACTCATTTTCCTGAAAATGAATACCATCTTTTTACGCCAAAACTAAACAACATTCCTCGTGTGACGAAGGTGACAACGCACCCCTCAGTATCTATACATTTGCCGAAGGACAGTTTGGGAAAAAAGCTGCCTGCATTGTGGCGTTCTTATACAATCAATCAAGATATTAAAAAATCAAACGTTCAAATATTTCATGGTTTATCGCATGAACTACCCCTCAGTATGCCTACAAATGTGCAAACAGTGGTGACCATTCACGACCTCATTCACGAGCGTTATCCGTCTTTTTATCCTTTTATTGATAGAAATATTTACTCTTTTAAGTTTAAAAAAGCGTGTCAACAAGCTGATATTGTCGTCGCTATCAGTGAACAAACCAAACGAGATATCATTGATTTTTACAACATTAAGCCTTCAAAAATTCAAGTCATTTATCAATCGTGTGACCCTATTTTTTATAAAAACAGACCCCTTCCCGAAGAATCGGGATACAAGCACAGTATAAATAAAGAAATTGTAAAAAAATACAATTTACCGCCTCAATTTATGCTGTATGTCGGCACTGTCAATGAGCGTAAAAACCTTTTAGGCTTAGTAAAAGCCTTGAAAAGCCTTGATAATCAACAAGATATAAATCTTGTCGTTATTGGAGACGGAAGTACTTATTTTCAAAAAGTAAAAAAATATGTGGCTGCAAGTGGGCTGCAAAAACGGGTTGTTTTTATACCCAAAATAGATTTTACGGATTTGCCAATGATATACAAATTGGCGCGGGTGTTTGTTCTACCTTCGTTTTTTGAAGGTTTTGGTATTCCAATTATTGAAGCGTTGTGGTCTGGAACGCCTGTTATTTCTAGCATCGATTCCTGCTTTGAAGAAGCGGGAGGCCCCGATTCGATTTATATCAATCCGCATGATGTTGAAGCACTGGCAGCTGCAATAATCCGCGTTTGGCACGACGAAAGTTTGAGAAACAACATGATACTGAGGGGGTCGGAATTTGTTAAAAAATTCATCGATAAAGGCATTGCTGAACAATGGATTAAACTTTATCAGTCGCTTTTGTAAAATAAGCCACACAAAAAGAATAAATTTGCCGCCCGACAACCACATTTCTATTTTTTTTTCGTTTTGTCGAAAAACAGCAGCATGAAATTGATTAAAAACAGTGTTTTTTGCCTATTATTAAGCATCCTTTGCTTGTCGTTGACGGGCTGTTACTCCTTTCGCGGCGTAACGATTTCGCCAGAAACGAAAACTTTTAGCGTCAGTTTATTTACCAGTAATGCGCAAGCTGCACCGCCTACTTTGGCGCAAAATTTTACGGAACGACTAAAAGATAAAATCAGAAATAATACACGCCTAAGTCTTGTGAATGCCGACAATGCCAATTTATCTTTTGTTGGGCAAGTGGTCGGTTACGATGTAGTTGCTATTGCTCCTCAACCTGGGCAAGTGGCGCAAACGAATCAGTTGAAAATAGCGATAAATGTGGAGTTGACGGATAGTCAAAACGAAAAAGGTTCTTGGAAACAGGTTTTTACGTTTCAAGCCGATTTTCCAGGTACGACACAACTTTTGACGGTTCAAGACCAATTGATAAAAACCATTACGGACAAAATCCTTGAAGACATATTTAATAAAGCATTTACCGAAAACTGGTAATAAATGGTGAATGGTGAATAGTAGTGTATAGTGTTGAATAGATAGTTTTTATGGATTAAAATATATTAATTGTTTAAAAATAAAGTCGCTATTTTTTCATTTTAACGACTTAAAAGCAGATAAATAAGTAAAAACTCAGTATTTTGTTCCCGAAATTTTGATTTTTGAATAAGAACAAAATAAAAACACGTTACAGATACCCCCTCAGTATTTTTGGATAAAAAATGACAAACGAGCAATTAACAGCATATTTACTAGACGAGAGTTATTTGTACTCTGTCGGTTATGAGGAGCTAAAAACCCTTGTGATGCAATATCCGTATTCTGCGAATTTGCGCATTTTGCTCTTGAAAAAGTCCTATTTAGACAAACATAAAGACTATGACCGAAATCTTCAAATGTCTTCGACATACAGTACAAACCGCAAACATTTGTACAAAACAATAAAAAGATTAAAGTCATTTAAGCTCGTTCCTCAAAATGTTATTCTCGGTGAGGAATATCTGGAACTAACAGAATTAAGCAATATTGAACGCCTTTTAGCAGAAAGGTATGTTTCACAAGCCGTTCAAACAGCGACAAAACTTGATTCACTTGCACCCGATTGGAAACTTGAAATTGATGACATTGCTTTCAATGATGATTCAGAAAAAGGGCAACCTGATTTATCTAATTTGTCTCAAAATAAGGAGAAAAAATCGAAAAAAAACAAAACTGATGATGATGAGATTGACTTTCTTATCAACAGTTTAGTATCAGAATATAATGAACCTGCCTCAGATATAGAGCCCATACTAGTTCTAGATGAGGAAAAGGAAACGCTTGAAATTGTTCATACGACTCATACACCAGAGAACCCAAATGTAGATTTTGAAGAATTTGTTGAAGAACAAATAGAAGATTCTACACTTCTTGAACTTTCTGACTCGACAACCTCTTCAAATGAGTCCTTTGAGACAGCTCCTGAAGATATTCTTTTTGGTTTTATAAATGAAAAGACAGAAAATGTTGATAAGGAAGAAATTATAGATGGAACAGAAATAATAAATAAGGAGGAAATAATAAATCATGTCTTAGAAGAAAAAGAAAATATTGAACCTCAATTAGATTTAATCGAAGCATTTCCAAAGGACGAAACGACCCTAACAACAATAGACAAGGAAAGTGAAGAAGACGTGAAAAAATCAGACATACAACTTGAAATTATCAATTCAACTAAAGCCCCAATTGTTGAAAAACAAGAGACAAAACAAGCCTTTGACAAAAAACCAAGCTTTACAGAGTGGTTAAGTCAGTTCCGTATTACGCCACCTCAATCGTCTAATTTTGAAGCTAAATCTACTGGAAGTCTCAATGAAACACTTGATAATCAAATAGTTACAACTATTGACACTGAAGAATCAATACGCAAAATCAGTCGTCAAAGTATGGTTGAAATTTTTGAAACAAAAAGTGAAGTGCCCGACAATTTGTATGGATTAGCAAATGAAAAATCGCCACTACACTTTGTTGAAGATGACGAAGATGACGAAGATGACGAAGATGAAGTGTTTTCTGAATACGAATCAAACCCAAATAAGAAGAAAAAAAATCGCCCGATGCACCAATTAGCCATCAAAAGTTTGGTGCAAGATGACGAATTAGTGTCCGAAACTTTAGCCGATTTGTTGGCTTGGCAAGGAAATAAAGTGAAAGCAACTGAAATGTATCGCAAATTGATTTTGCAGTTTCCTGAAAAAAGTAGTTACTTTGCAACCAAAATTGAAAAAATCAGTATTTAAGTATGAGTTATGAATTATGAATTATGAAAAAATCGACTTTCATATTTCAAATTTCATGCTTCATATTGTATTATTTATAATTAAAAAAAGATAAAAATGTTAGGTGTATTGACTGTTTTGACGGCTATTGTAGCCCTTTTATTGATGTTAGCTGTTTTGATTCAAAACCCAAAAGGTGGCGGTATTGACACGACTTATGGTTCAGGTGCGCAACAAATGTTTGGCGCAGCTCGCTCGACTGAAACGATTGAAAAAATCACTTGGTACCTCGTTGCTGCTTTGATGGTTTTGTGTATCCTTTCTTATTTTGCAATTACAAAAAGCGCAGGTGCAGCGGACATCAAATTGCAATCGCAATAATTTTCTCGTAAGTACAAAGACAAAATATTTTAGCTAAAAAGGCTTTTTTATAAATCATTTTAGCTTTTTATTTGTTCCTTATGGACAACTGATATATAGTCCAACTAATTGAATGACAATTGGTTGGACTATTTTTATTGGTTATTCGTTAATCGTATAAACGATTAACAAATAACGATTAACAAATAACGATTAACGAAATGAAACTAACACTTGGCTTTTCGCCCTGCCCAAACGACACCTTTATCTTCGATGCGCTGGTTCACAATCGGATTGATACTGAGGGGTTAACTTTTGAACTCGTCATGGAAGATGTTGAGGCATTGAATCATCGCGCATTGCGGCATGAATTGGCTGTGACGAAATTGAGCTATCATGCTTTTTCCTATCTCGTTGACACTTACGCTTTGCTGGAATCGGGCAGCGCATTGGGCAATGGCGTAGGTCCGCTACTTATTGCAAAATCGCAAGATGCAGAAAAGACTATCAATCAATCTGTTGTCGCCATTCCAGGCACATATACGACGGCTAATTTTCTGTTTAGTTTGGCATATCCAGAAGCGCAAAACAAAAAAGAATTTGTTTTTCACGACATTGAAGGTGCTGTACTGAGGGGGGATGTTGCGGCAGGTGTTATCATTCATGAAAATCGTTTCACATACCAAAATCATGGCTTGGTTAAAATAATGGATTTAGGCGAATTTTGGGAACAGACAACGCAAAAACCGATTCCATTAGGCGGCATCGTCGTTCGACGTGATTTGCCTTTGGAAGTGCAACAAAAAATGGAAAGAGTCATGCGTCGCAGCGTTGAATATGCTTTTGCGAATCCGAATGCGAGTTATGATTTTGTGGCGCAACACGCACAAGAAATGGACGAAACAGTAAGACAAAAGCATATTGATTTGTATGTCAATCATTTTACTGAGGGGTTAGGCGAAGAAGGTAGAGCCGCTGTGACAACGCTTTTTGACATGGCTAATGAGCGCAGCATTATTCCATCTTACACGTCTAAAATTTTCTTAAATTAAAATGTTTAATTTTCTGATAAAAAATTATCATTTAAAAACATTAACACAAATAATTGATTATCAATTATTTACAAAACTATATCATACTCTTTCTTATTTTAAACATGATTTTAATTGACAAATTATTTTCTTAAACCATGTTTTGGCACACTTGTTGCTACTGTATAATTGTAAGTTTTGGTTAAAGAATTGTAAAATTCGTTTTCGTGAATGCCTTAGCCCCTACGCTAAGGCATTTTTTTATGCCCCTACTCTCTGTTTTGCCCTTCAAGTTGCTACCTTTGGCAAAAAAAATGGAAAAAATAAAGCCTGAAGACCTTTGGCAGTTTCTCGATGACCGTGTTTTGATTGACGTGCGTTCTCCTGCCGAATATGCTCATGCGCATGCTCCTCATGCTTTAAGTTTGCCGCTTTTTAATGATGCTGAACGAGCTAAAGTTGGTACGATATACAAACAAGTTTCTCCCGAAAGTGCGCTCTTCAAAGGCTTGGATTTTGTGGGTCCCAAAATGTCTGGTTTTATCAAAAAAGCTATAAAATGGTCACCGTCTCGCAAAGTCATTGTGCATTGTTGGCGTGGTGGCAAACGCAGTGGTTCGATGGCTTGGTTACTGAAATTTGCAGGTTTTGATGTTCTGATAATTGCAGGTGGATATAAAGCCTATCGGCAATATGTGTTACAACAGTTTGATAATCAAGGTATTAAAGCCATTATTTTAGGCGGTAAAACGGGCAGTGGTAAAACTTTAGTCTTAAAAGAGTTAGAAAAAAGAGGTGAACAAATTATAGATTTAGAAGCTCTCGCCCATCATAAAGGCTCGGCTTTTGGTTGGATTGGCGAAGAATCGCAGCCTTCATCTGAACAATTTGATAATAACTTATTTGACGTTTTTAGAAAATTAGACCCTCAAAAAAGAGTTTGGATTGAGAACGAAAGTCGCAGTATTGGTTCTGTATTTATTCAACAAGGGTTTTGGAATCAAATGCGTCAAGCACCGCTTATTCATAT
>JAYSQG010000006.1:0-6316 GCA_043721685.1 Saprospiraceae bacterium
TTTCCTTTCAAAAGAACTCCAAACGAGAGTTGAAATCGGTGATTTTCGAATCGATTTTTTTGACGAAATCAGCATTGGGAATATTTATATTGGCAATCAAAGTGCACCAACCGATACTCTTGTGAGTGTTGAACGCCTGCGAATTGAGGTCAATTATTTGAATTTAGCTTGGCAAATCATACAACTTGACGCTGTGAGGTTGGAAAATGCAAAAATACGGTTGCATCGTGATGTTGGACAATATGATGACAATTTTCAGTTTATTATTGATTATTTCGACCCGCCCAACAAAAAGAAAACCCCTTTCGCAAAAAAGGTAACTGACATCCGTTTCGGTCAAATTCACCTACGCGATATTGACATTATGAGAGACGACAAAGTGCGGGGGCAACTTCTCGACATAAAGTTAAAAGCGGCAGATATTCACACCAATATCATCAATTTGCCTAATAAAATCATGGATTTGACGCGGGTAAATATTTATCAACCCTTCGTTCATATCACAGAAACGATTGGCAATCCTTTACCACCGCGTCCGAAATCTGTCAATCTGCAAGAAAATGTGCTTGATTCAGTGCCTGCTTCTAACATATCAAGCAGTGACGAAGAAATAGAGAAAAAAGCCTTTCAGTTTCTTGTTGGTTCGATTTCTACTGAGGGGGGCATTTTTAAATTGGATAATTGGGACAAGGCAAAGGAAATGAAGCGCGACTCAACTATTGACTTCAATCATTTGATTGTCAGTGACATAAATATTGCGATTCATAATTTTATGTTTACTAAAGATGAATGGAGTGGGGTAGTTGATGGCATTAGTTTGAAAGAAAAAAGCGGTTTTGTACTCAATAAATTGACCGTTGGAGATGCTAAGATCACGCCTACTGAGACAGCCTTGTATGGTTTGCAAATCGAAACCCCTTATACGGTGGTTGGTGATACTTTTCGTATGATTTATCCAACAGGGTATTCTGCTTTTGAAAGTTTCAATAATGAGGTGACGATGGATGCTCGGATTCATACATCAAAAGTAATGATAAATGATATACTTTATTTCACGCCTGACTTGAAAGAAAATCCTTTTTTTAGAAAAAATCGATATGCCAATTCCAGTATAGAAGCGAATGTATTTGGCAAGGTTAATTCATTGAAAGTCAGACCTTTCAGTGTTAGTTTGGGTTCTGGTTTTGTTGCAGAAGGGACTTTTGATAGCCGTGATTTGACGAATAAAAACGAGACGTTTATCCATCTCAACCTCAAAGAATTACGCACAAATATGTTGACACTGAGACAATTGATACCTGATTTCAAACCGGGTGCTGATTTTGATAAATTGGGTGCTTTGAATTTTAAAGGAGAATTTGTAGGCTTTTTCAATGATTTTACAGCAAATGGGCGGCTCGAATCAGCTATTGGAGCGGCAGTTATGGACATGAAATTGAAACCTGCGATTGATACAGCTCGTGCATTTTACAGCGGTATTTTAGCACTTGATAAGTTCAATCTTGGGAGTTTTACAGGCATTTCGGACTTAGGAAAAATTACGCTAAAGACCGAAATACTGAGGGGGGCTGGTTTTTCGAGAGATAATATGTCTCTTGACCTTATAGCGGTTGTTGATAATTTTCAATATAAAAACTATGATTATCGCAACCTCAATTTGGTAGGCAAATTGAGTCATAAACAGTTTAGTGGCAATTTTGAAAGCAAAGACCCTAATGTAGATTTTGTGTTTAATGGTTCTGTTGATTTCTCTAATGACCTACCCGTTTATAAATTCAAATCCGATATTCACCGATTAGATTTCCAAAAACTCAATTTGATGAAAGAGGACTTTGCCTTGAGTGGTAAAGTTAATTTGGATTTAACTGGTGACAAATTGACAAATATTGCGGGCACGATTGATGCACATAACTTATTGATTATCAAAGATAAATCTGAAAATTATAAGATTGATACACTTGTCGTAAAATCAATTCCGAACATTGTAAATGGGCTGAATAACGGTACTAAAAAATTCACGATTAACTCTGAATTATTGACTGCAAACATTGATGGCATTTTTTCACTCGAACAAATACCAGATGCTTTTAAATATGAATTTGCCAAATTTCATCCTCATCTAGCCTCTGATTTAGGCTTAATGCCCCAAAACACACTTTTTATCCAAAATGGTCAAATTGTTGATCGCCCTAAGCAAAATTTTGACTTTGATATTTTTGTCAATGATACAAAAAATCTAACTAAACTTTTTGATAAAAAGTTAGACACATTACGAAATATAAAAATAGAAGGCTCATTTGATGATACTAAAGATGAATATTATTGGAGCATTGTGACGCCTGAGACACATCGTTATGGTGACATAAAAATCGTTGAATTTGGTTCTGTTGGTCGTTCAGAAAAAGATTTTATCAGCTGGGATTTGAATACAACAGCCATAAAATTAGCCGGTGGTCAGGATTTTCGACAATTGACTTTTATGAATCTTGTTAATGCCGATACTGTCCAGTTTGGTTTAACTTCTTATAATCTTTCAACAGCTTTGGGCTTGGATACGGTTGAATTGAATGCTCTTTTGATGCCTCAAGACTCTTCGTATAAGTTGTCTTTTGTATCAACTGCTCTTTCTCGGTTGAAGATTTTTGGCGATTTTTGGGAGATTGACAAGGATAATTTCATATTGGTCGGTAAAGATAGGCTTGAAATAGGCAGTTTTGATATGCGCAATGACGACCGGACGGTCTCTATTCGTTCGGCAGGAAATAGAGGTTTGAGTGCGTTTTTAGATAATTTTGACATTAGTTTTTTGAATAGACAACTAGACGATGACCGGTTTGTTTTTGGGGGTAAATACAAGATATATGCAGCCGTTGAAGATATTTTCAAGCTAGAAAATTTTGGGGCAACGGCAATGCTGGACTCTTTTATCGTTTCAGGTGAGAATAGGGGAGTTTTGCGCATTGAAGCCTTGGGAACGTCACTGAAAGAACCGATTCATGCCAACATTTCACTCATCAACGACACGTCTAAAGTCTTGATTGATGGCAATTACTACCCCTCAGTATTGGGCAAACATTTGGCTAATTCTATTGATTTTAATATTGGTTTGACGAGTTTTCCTTTCAAAACTTTGCAATTATTGATTGAAGAAGGCGCATCAGGTTTCAAAGGGCGTGTTGATGGTTCGGTACATCTTGAAGGTCCTCTGAAAGCCATAAATACTAATGGGAGCCTTCGACTCCGTGATGCCGAAGTGACGGTGGATTATCTGGGCATCCCTATCATTGTCAAGGATGAAACCGTCAAAATTACGAATACGATGTTCGACGCATCTGGTGCCAAAATTTATGATAAATATGGCAATTTAGCGACGATTCAAGGCGGTTTGACACATAATCGTTTTGAAGATTTTGGTTTAAGACTGAACGCATATAGCAATAATTTCTTGTTTTTGAATACAACGAGTATTGACAATCCACTTTATTATGGTGTCGGTATTGGTGAAGGTGATATTACTTTTTCTGGAAATTTTAAACAAACGGATATTCGCATAAAAGCTAAAGCTGGTAAAGGACGTGATGAAAAAGGTAAAGAAGTTAATACAAACATTACCTTTCCGTTTAAAAACTCTCAAACAGTATCTCAAACTCGTTTTGTCACCTTTACAAATCGAAATCTAAGTAGCGAAGCAAAGGACAGCAGTGATGCTAAGCCAAGAGTGAGAGACTTACGCGGTGTCAGCCTTGATATGGAGCTAGAATTGACACCTGACGCTGAAGCCACTTTGGTATTTGACGAAATAGCTGGCGACAATATCAAGGCGCGTGGAACAGGTAACTTTAGAATGACGATTGACCGTTCGGGCAATTTGGGTATGAATGGTGAATATCGTATTGAAAGAGGGGATTATTTATTCACTTTGCTCCGTTTGGTCAATAAAAATTTTGCTATTAAGCGAGGTGGTACGATTCGTTGGAATGGTACACCTTTCGATGCGACGCTTGATATTGATGCAGAATATAAGTATTTGACGACTTCTCCTTATAATTTCATTTCAGAATACGTCAATACGCGAGATGGAACAGAAGCTGCGAGTCGTAAACCGACAAGAGTAGATCTTACCTTGAAACTAACAGGCGACTTGCAAAAACCTGATATTAATTTTAATCTCAACTTCCCACAACTTCAAGGACAGTTGAAATCGTATGCCGAAACCAAATTAAGACTTTTACAACAAGATGCAAACGAACTTAACAAACAGGTGTTTGGTCTCATCGTTGTTGGCTCATTTTTGCCGACGGAGTTTGGTGTGTCGCAAATTCGTTCAGGGGGCATCAATACGCTGACAGAAACAGCATCGAATGTTTTGTCAAATATGCTCAACAGATTGCTTAAAGAATATATCAGTGGTTTAGATATTCAAGTTGGGTACAATTATTATCAATATGACCTCGTTAATGCCGCCAATCCGTTGGCGATTGGTACAGGACAGCAGTTCAGACTGAGGGGTAGCTATACCGTCAACGACCGCATTACGATTAGTGGTGGGGTAGGTGTTGATCAAGGCGAATACGTGCAAGCCATTTCTGCCAACAACAGCAATGTTTTTGTCGGCAGTGACTTCTATTTGGACTATGATTTGAGTAAAGACAGGCGTTTGAAAATGCGTGTTTCGTATGTGCGTGACCAAGACATTCAAGGGCGTAGAGACAAACCCGCGGTTGGTATTCGTTTCCAACAAGAGTTTAATTCAATAGAAGAGTTGTGGAAAAGTTTGAATGTTAAAAAGGAAGTGGTAGCTAAAAAAACAGACAGTATTCAGTGAGAATGTATTGTTTTTAAAACAAAAACAAGGCGAAAGCTCAAAACTTGCGCCTTGTTTGAATATTTAATTGTCTAAGATTTTGAGTCTTTCCTTGATTTCATTTGCGGTCATTCGTTTATAATTAAGTTTAATTTCCAAATTATCCTTTGCAGTATTTTCTTCTATTGCAATGTAAGGTTCACCTTCAATAACTTTCAAAGAAACAACGATAAAAGCTTCATTTCGAGGGACCCAATTGACAGATGAACTACCATCAGTCATAAGACTGCTATTTATAATCACTTTTCGTTTTTTTACTATGATTTTATAGTTTGCATACGTATTTGATATTATATTTTTATCGGAAATTATTTTTAATTCTACACGTTCTGAAAAATTATATGAGTCACAATTTAGCCAGCCTAATTGAGGTATAGGAAAAGTTTTTTCAAATTGTTGGTGTCGCTCAAGCGCATTAATTTGCGGTTCATTTAAGCTAATTAATCTAAATCTTATTGTCATTAAACTATCCCATTTTCGCCCATCTTGATTTTTCAATTCACTAAAAGTATTAACGCCATACATTTGATAAGCTTCTGTATAGGTCGCTTTATGCACTTTCTCCAAAGGCATATCTCGCGGCAAATTCGGTCTGTCGTTTAGAAACATTGCCATTGCGCCACAAGTATTGCTCATATTCGGTCTGACTGTAAAACCACCAAACGTATTTTCACTAATCAACAATGGATAACAACCTGTTGTATCGCATAACTCTTTGATTGTGATGGGTTTATTCGTTTTTTCATTCAATATCAAATAAGGTCGAAAAGCTTCACCTGTATTGGCATAAATGGTCGTCATTTCCTCTTTTTCTCCTTGTTTACTGAGGGGTGTCCAATTCATTTCCCCATTCTTTTGCATATTCCTTTCGCCTGAAAAAAGCTGCATACCGTCCAATTGGCTTTCTTTTGAATTGAATTGCACTTGTAAATTTTGTTGCAAACCCAGTTTTTCGCCCTTGTAATTGGCTTCTGTATAAATCATGCCGCCTGTTTGAAGCATTTTGTCGCCCGACATGGTGTTCAGATTATCTCTAATGATGTCCGAAAATGAGTAGGCTTCTTTGAGTTTAAAATCAACAACTGCACCGTTTGGCACGCCCGCAAAAGCATTTTTAGGAATGACTAAAACCGTTCCTTTTGCACCTTTGATAACAGTGTCTTTGGCAGTATTGATTTTAAAGGTTTGGATTGGCGTAGCTAATGCTCTGTAAAGACCAAAAAGGTTCTCTGTTTTGCCTTTTGGAGGGGCATTTACTGAGGGGGTGTTCTGAATGAAAGTCACATTGATGTCCACACGACGGTTTTGTTTTTTACCTTCTTCAGTGGCATTGTCGGCAATGGGTTGGGCTTTTCCCAAGGCGAGCATCGTCATTTTGGCGATATTCACACCTTTTTGCTCTAAGAACTTGTGAACGGTTTTTACACGTCGTTCAGCCAACGCTTTGTTATG
>JAYSQG010000007.1:0-63263 GCA_043721685.1 Saprospiraceae bacterium
GGTCAATGTGTGTGGGCGCAAACGCGACCCTCTACCTGCCATTGGGATGATGATTTTCATAATTGTGTATTGAGTTTTCGTCGTTTTTTATTGATAATATAGGTTCTAAATTGGGCTGTGTTTACTGTTATTTATTGTGTACCTGTACTGCCAAAACCGCCTGCACCGCGTTGAGTCTCGTCTAAGACGCTCACTTCTTCCCACGTGATGCGTTCGTGTTTGGCAATCACCATTTGTGCTATACGTTCGGCTGGCTCAATTGTTTGCGTTTCGTTGGACAAATTGACTAAAATGACCTTGATTTCACCTCTATAGTCAGCATCAATAGTGCCAGGAGTATTCAGACAAGTCAAGCCTCGTTTGGCTGCCAAACCACTGCGGGGGCGAATTTGGGCTTCAAATCCTTGAGGTAATGCAATAAATATGCCTGTTGGAATCAGGCTGCGTTCAAGAGAACCCAAAGTTATCGGTTCGTCTATGTTGGCACGTAAGTCCATGCCCGCAGAGCCGTCGGTTTCGTAGTTAGGTAAGGCGTTTTTAGAGCGATTGATGATATTGACGGTCATAAAATATTTTTAAAATGAATTAAATAATAATGTGAGGACAGCGAAAGTAGTGACTTTATACCATTCTTTGGCTATCCTAAAATCAATTTTTGATTAATTTTTTGTGCAACTATGGCATTAAGCCCTCTACCACTATATTATTATGATGACTAATAAAAAACATCAAATTCATTACTTTGGATTTATTGCATCTCCCTTTTTTCTATTTTGAGATACGAATACTGAGGGGGGATTCAATCCAAACCTATATCATCCATACCTTTTTCCTACCTTTGCACCCTCAATAATCTAATCAATCATAAAAGAAATGAACGAAGTCATCAGACAATTAGAACCCACCGCCTTATGGAACCATTTTGCGGATTTAAACGCCGTACCACGTCCATCCAAAAAAGAAGAACGGGTCATCCAATTTATCAAATCGTTTGGCGAAGCCTTAAAACTGCCCACAACGGTTGATGCGATTGGCAATGTCATTATCAAAAAGCCCGCAACAAAGGGTATGGAATCAAAGGAAACGGTCGTATTGCAAAGCCATTTGGATATGGTGCATCAAAAGAATGCAGACACGACTTTTGATTTTGACAAACAAGGCATTGACATGTATGTGGACGGTGATTGGGTAAAAGCCAAAGGCACAACGCTTGGCGCAGACAACGGCATTGGTGTGGCGACGATTATGGCGCTTTTAGCATCAACCGATATTCCGCACCCTGCTTTGGAGGCATTGTTTACCATTGATGAAGAGACAGGTATGACGGGTGCATTGGCATTTGAAGGCGGTTTGCTCGATGGAAATATCATGCTCAATTTGGATACCGAAGAGGACAACGAACTGACAATCGGTTGTGCAGGCGGTATTGATGTTACGGCAACAGGAACATACCCCTCAGTAAAAACGACAAAAGCAGCCGCTTTTCGCCTTAAAATAAAGGGTTTAACAGGCGGTCACTCAGGTATGGACATCCACAAAGGACGTGGCAATGCCAATAAATTGATGAATCGCTGCTTATTGATACTCGTTCAAGATGCCGCCGTTGAGGTCGCAACCATTGAAGGCGGCAGTTTGCGCAATGCCATTCCTCGTGAATCGGTAGCGGATATTGTGGTTTCTGACAACCAAACAGCTCAAGTAAAACAAGCCATTGAGCAATATCAAAGCATTTTACAAGCAGAATACGCGACAACTGACCCCAATATCCATATCTCAATTGAAGCCATTGACACACCAACACATGTCCTGTCGTCTGATTTCACCTACAAACTTTTAAGAGCCATTTATGCGTGTCCAAACGGCATTTACCGCATGAGTTCAGACATTGCGGGTTTGGTACAAACGTCTAATAATGTCGCTCGTGTTGTGGTCAAAGAAGGTCATTATGCTATTTTATGCTTGACTCGTAGTTCAGTTGACTCTGAAAAGACGGACTTACAAATGGCTATTACATCGGCTTTCGACCTATTGGGTGCAGAGGTGACTTATGGCGGTGCATACCCCGGTTGGGCACCCAAACCGTCATCGCCTATTGTCAAATTGATGAGCGAATTATATGTGGAACGTTACAACGAAAAGCCTTTAGTCAGTGCTTGTCATGCAGGTTTAGAGTGCGGCATATTGGGCACTCATTATCCAGATATGGAGATGATTTCGTTTGGACCTAATATCCACGGCGCACACTCGCCTGATGAACGGGTGCAAATTAGTTCAGTACAGAAATTTTGGGGCTTTTTCTTGGAAACGTTGGTGCGGATTCCCCCCAACGAAGCGTAGAAACACACCTGCTGAGGCGATAGGGCATTGTAACATGCGACTCTGAATATGCGTTTACTTGGAAAAATAAATTAGCACAATAATTTAAATGAGAATAACGCTGGTAAATGAAATATAGAATCCTCTGCTTATTTTTTATGAGTGTACTCGTGCAAGGAAAAGCACAAACGAGCGCAAACGAAGAGTCAACGGATAACCGATTGGATAGCCTCGAATCAGAGGCTAAAACCCATGCGTTTATCGAAATCAATGGCAGTTATGTGTCTTCTGTTGCGTATTATGGACGTACTGAGGGGATCAATCAATACGGATTGTCACCGATGATAACAGGACATTTAGGCAAAGGGTGGTCATTGAGTTATGGAGGCAATATTTGGTCGGCAGCACAACCCCGTTATGCTTTTTCGACAATTGGCATCAACAAAGATTTTAACATGGGTGCTTCCGGCGAGGGTACTATTGGTTACAGTCGGTGGTTGTCTCACACCAGCGATCCGAGTCAAAAAAGCGATTATACAGGCTCTATTGACTTGGATACGCACTGGAATATAGGCGACTTTACATTAGGCAACTATGCATCAGTGCTTCTCGGCGGGAGTAGTGCCTTTTTTTTAGAACCATCTATTGACTATCAAATATCCAATCGTTTTGGTCGTCAACGCCTTTTTACATGGACAATTAATCCATCTATAACGGCAACCTTAGGTAATGATGTCGTCACACGTGTCGCCATCAAAAAGTTGAAAAACATCAATAAACTTAGGGGAAAAACAACTTTTGGTTTATTGAATTACGATGCTGCTGTAGATGCTACGCTAACGTATAGGCATACCGATCTTTCGTTTGGGTATCATTACAATATCCCTCAACATACGGTTGCCCCCAATCCCACCAGTCCTTTTAGCTACGTGGAAATCTCTTTGAGTCAATGGTTTGGGTTGTGATGGACTGATGTCCCTTTTTAGGGGGCTTATACTGAGGGGGGCATTTTTTTTAAAAAATTATCACCAATGTGAAGTTAGCGAGGTGTCATAACAACGTTTTGTTGTTTTTAAAACGCCTTAAAGTGTCATTTTTTAGGCCTTTTCCCATTCTTGTTTTTAGTCATAACTGCTGTTGCCGATATTTCGACATGTCCATTACGTGGCAATGCCGCAACTTGAATACAAGTACGGGTCGGAAAACGTGTGGTGAAATAGGTGCGATAAACGGCATTCAAGCGGTCATAATCATTCATGTCTTTAAGGTAAATAATGACGCTGACAACATCATCGAAAGTCAAGCTTTTATCGGTCAATACATCTTTGATGTTTTGCATGGATTGATGCACCTCTGTCTCAAATGTTTCGTCCATGAGTTTACCATCCTTAGTCCCTAAATGACCAGAGATAAAAAGAAAACCATTCGCTTCAATCGCTTTTGAGTAAGGTACTGAGGGGGTCGTTGTTTGACCTAAAAGGCATGTAGATAAAGCCATGAAGAGGCATAAACTTAGATAGACCGTTTTCATTGTTTGCTATTTTAAATGTGTGAAATACAAGGCGTAAGTTCTACAATTTAGATGAAAGTGAGTATAATTGAGCATATAAAAAATGAGCGTTGAACCATTCGACTGTTCAACGCTCATTCTTAAAATGGTTTTCAAGTATGAAATTACTTCAAACCCAACTTCTTTTTCACCAATTCACTCACATCATCGCTTTCAGATGCGAATAAGGTATTGCCTGTACTGCTGTCAAAAATAGCTTGATAACCACCCTCTTTTCCGATAACGTCCAAAGCCTCGTCGAGTTTAGCGAGAATGGGCTGAAGCAATTGACGACGCAAGTTTGCGATGCGTTGATCGATTTCATGCGAGTAGTTTTGAAGGACTTCTTGCTTCTTTTTCAAGTCCTCTTGCCGTTTTTGAATTTGGACTTGCGACAGCGTACCAGCGTTGTACGCTTCAACAAAAGCTTTGTATTCCGTTTCAAAAACCTTACCTGCCGAGTCTCCTTTCGCCACTAATTCATTGCGATAAATGACCAAACCACTATCGGCTTTAGCTGCATCGGGCATCAAAGCCAAGATGTTTCCAGAATTCAAATGCCCAATCTTTTGAGCTGTCATGGCTTGTGTCGCCATCAGAAGTACCGTTAATACGAGAACGATTTTACTTATTTTCATTGCTAAAATTTAATTATTTGCTAATTCATTACATAATATAGACGTAAAACGGGGCGAAAGTAGCGTTTTATTTGATAATTGGTAGTGTTAATTTTAGGATTTTGAACCATTAACATAACGCATAACACCCCTCAGTATAAAGTCCATAGACGTAAAACATTGTTAAAAGTCGCAGCATTGACACAAGTTTTACAATACAAAAGAATACGTGTGTGAATTCAGTTGACTATAAAACAACATGGGTCATAAGCCAATCGCTCATAACCCATGTTTTCCTATCTCACCTATCTCACCTATCTCACCTATCTCACTATGCAAACGATTTTACCGTTTTCTTTTCTTATTCTTCCGAGTATTGACATCTGCTTCAGTTAGCGTACATACAAAGCCGTTTTCAGTCATTTTCCAAGAACGGATAGTGCTGTCATAACAATAGTCGTCGTTATCATCATCGTCGTCTCTGTCAATAGAATGAATGACACCCGTTGTGTTTTTGTTATATCTAATAACTTTACCATCAGGCACTTTGAGCGTTAAATCAACGCTTTGTCCCCGCCATTTAGTCCCTTTTGGTATCCGAAATGATTCACCAACTGTCAAAACATTGCCTGATAGGGATGGGGTGTATTGGATGCTTTTTGCAAACCGTTGGGCTTCATCAGAGGAAGAACCTTGTGACATAAGATTACTAACCAACTCAAATTTACCATTTTCGCTGCGCTCAATACGCATATTGACATCAAAATTGACAAGGTACTCGTCAGACACATAGAGGTCGCCGAAGTGGATGCCGCCATTTGCCTTGTTCAAAGCCACTGCAATGTCCAGTGTGTCAATATTAGAAATATTTAATTCCTGTGTGTTGTCATAGTGATACGTAAAGTTTTTAGCCATCGAGCCACCAATCGAAATAAGGGCGAAGAAATTAATAGCTAAAAACGTCCATAAACCACCGACTATGCCGTATCCAGCCTCCCGCTTATACACAAGGCGGCGAATCGCTAAAATCAATAACGCCGAAATAGAAGCCATTATCGCAAAGGCATTGAAGCCTGCCCATGTCGTTTTCCACCCTTCATCGGTGATATAACCTAATATTGGAGACCCCATACTGGCGGCAATGGTCAAGCCAAACCATGATATAAGCATAAAAATAACCAAAACAATCGCTATTAAGATACCGAAAACACGACCCACGCCCCCCAATCCTGATAATAAGGCTTTGAGTACATTGCCAACATTGGTTACAATTTGCTGTACTTGATGTTGAAAACGCTCTTGATTCTCTGGTTTGCCAAACTCATTGACCTTTTCAGAGAACTTCTCGAAACTGGTTTCAACGGTTTTCGCAATGTTATTGACATCAATAGGCTGCCCCTGCATAGCTAAACGGTCGGCAGTCGTCTTTGCTGACGGCAAAACTGCCCACAAAATGACGTAAAGGATAAAACCTGAGCCACCGAAGAAAAACAAGACTGCCCAGGCAATGCGTAACCACACCACTTCAATGCCAAAATACGCTGCCAAACCCGAACAAACACCACCGATCATCTTATGCGCATCATCGCGGAAAAGGCGTTTACCTGTTTGGAAAGGCGTGCCGCCTGTCGACGAACTTGATTTTTTAGACCCCTCAGTATTTCCACTATCAGAAGCCTGCGATGCTGTTTCGTCAAGGGATTCTGCACCGAAGTCTTCGGGTTTACCCATGACACTGACGGCATTTTTGACATCTTGTTGCGTCACGATGCCCCGTTTGCCCATGCCCTCTTTGATGAGTTCGGCTAAACGAGCTTCAATGTCGTTCATGATTTCATCATACCCTTCCGAAGCTCGAAAGTGGTTATGAAGCGATTGTAAATAGTTTTCTAACATTCGGTAGGCTTCGTCGTCAATCGTAAACGGCAAACCTCCGAGGTTGATATTGAGTACTTTATTCATTTTCTTTTTTGATTATGGATGATAGATTGTTGAATCTTAAATCCGTTTTTACTTGTTAAAGTGTTGATTTTTAAAGCTTTTTCTTTGACATACTATGGTACATCCCGAGACAATCGGGAGGTGGTTTGTTTTCAATCGTCTAAAAACAATTTATCAACAGAGCCGACAAAATCGCGCCATGCTTCCAGTAGTTCAGCACGGAAGCTGCGTCCAGCGTCTGTAATTTTGTAATATTTGCGCGGTGGTCCCGCGTCAGACTCCTGCCATGAGTAGCCTAAATGACCCGAATTTTTGAGTCTTGTCAACATCGGGTACAATGTTCCTTCGACGACTTCGATGCCCACATCATTCAAAAGCTCTCTGATGGTAGCGGGATATATCTCGTCGTGCGCGGCGATAATGGAGAGGACGCATAGCTCCAGAACTCCTTTTCGCATTTGCTGTTTTGCATTTTCTGTATTCATGGTGCAAAGATATGGTTATTGTAAGGTATTATGCAACACATGGTACTGTGCTTTGGTAGATTATTTTTGAGGTTTCGTCGAGAGTTGCGAAATTTTTTATGATTGTTAGCGGATTCACCTAAAAATATTTGGAAAAGGTTATCCAATGAGATAACTTTGCAGAATGAGAAAACTCATTGCATATAAACGATATTTTTTGGATTTTTACGAAAATCAAACCGATGACGTTCAAAAAAAGATTGAATGGACATTGGGGTTAATGCGTGATTTACCTAAGATTCCTGAAAAATATTTTAAGCATATCGAAGGAACAAAAGGTTTATATGAGGTCAGGGCTCAAGTCGGTAGTAATATCTATCGCATTTTTTCTTTTTTCGATAAAGGTCAAATTGTCATATTAGGCAATGCTTTTCAGAAAAAAACACAGAAAACACCTAAGGAAGAAATCAAATTAGCACTAAAAATTATGGCTGAATATTTCAGCGAAAAATCTTAATATTATGGAAAAAGCAGTAAATATTACAACATTCGAAGAAATTCTTGACCGTAAATACGGTGAACGAGGTACTTCAAACCGGGAACAATGGGAACAGGAATTTGAAGCCTTTAAAATTGGTGTTCTCATTGAAGAAGCACGACTTAAACTGAATTTAACACAACAAGACCTTGCTGACCGTTGTGGTACTTCTAAATCATATATTTCACGTATTGAAAACAATGCTTCTGATATAAGGCTTTCAACTTTGATGCGTATAATTAACAAGGGATTTGGTGGAAAACTGATGATTTCTCTTGATTTGGTTTCATAATATTGAATGTTACAGTTCAATAAACAGGCATCATCCACTAATCGTAGCTGATGCCTGTTTCATTTTTACATTTCTCAACAATTATTCGGCTCAACAACCTAAATTTGGCATTCTAAAATCGTCAAACAGCATAATGCCCGATTTCAATAAAAATTTCATACAAACCCTCGCGTCTCTCAATGCGCAACAACGTGTGGCTGTTGAACACATTGACGGACCGACCCTCGTTATCGCTGGTCCGGGAACGGGCAAAACGCATATCCTTGCCGCACGTATCGGGCAGATTTTGACCGTTACCGATACGCAGCCTTATAATATATTGTGTCTGACCTTTACCGATGCAGGTGTACAAGCGATGCGTGAACGTCTGATGTCGCTAATTGGACCTGCAGCACACAAGGTGCATATCAGCACTTTTCACTCGTTTTGCAACCGTGTGATTCAAGACAATCTCGATTTGTTTGGGCGACAAGACCTCACGCAGCTTGATGAATTAGAACGTCGTCAAATCATTCGTCAATTGCTCGACGAATTGCCGCATGAACATGCGCTCAAACGGGGGCGAGGTTCAGACGTTTATTTTTATGAAAAACACCTTGCCGACCTTTTCAAATTGATGAAAACCGAAGCATGGACCCCTCAGTATATCAGCCGAAAAGTAGATGATTGGTTAGAGTATCTGCCACAAAACCCTGATTTTCAATACAAAATCAATAAAAAAGGGCTGTTTTCAAAAGGTGATTTAAAAACTGAAACCATTGCCGATGAAGTCGAAAAAATGGAAAAACTCAAAGCGGCGGCGCAACTCTATTACCGTTTTGAAGCCCTCAAAGCCGCTCCAAACCGCTACGATTTTGACGATATGGTGCTGTGGGTGATTGATGCGTTCGATAGATTTCCGTTTTTACTGAGGGGGTATCAAGAGCAATTTTTATACTTTTTGGTAGATGAATTTCAAGACACAAACGGCTCACAAAACCGCATTTTGAGTCAACTCATTGGCTTTTGGGAGCAACCCAATATTTTTATTGTCGGAGACGACGACCAAGCGATTTATGAATTTCAAGGCGCGAGGCTTAAAAGTTTGGTTGATTTTTATGAGACCTATAAAAAAGATGTAAAGGTTGTCGTCTTAAAAGACAATTATCGTTCATCTCAAAACATTCTCGATTCAGCACGTAATGTCATTGAAAACAACGCATTACGTATTTTGAATAATATCCAAGGTTTAAGTTTAGAAAAAAACCTCATTGCAAAAGGCAGTGTTTCGGAATCGAAAATAGTTCCTCAAATTATTGAATATCCAAACCGTACCCATGAAGTTATCGACATTGTTCAACAAATCGAAGCCTTAAACAATTCTGATACCCCCCTCCCGACTGCTTCGGGACAGGTCAAAACAACAGCAATAATTTATGCCCGACATCGCCAAATCGAGCCACTTATTGCACTTTTTGATAAACGAGGTGTGCCTTATACCGTTCGTCGTGCGCTCAATGTTTTAGACGATTCTTTGATTCAAAATTTAAGGCTTTTGCTTACTTATATCGCTCTGGAAAGTCGGCAACCGTTTAGTGGTGAACATTTGTTGTTCAAAATTCTGAATATGCGTTTTTTAGAAATTCTGCAACAGGATGTTTTGAGATTGACGACCTATTTAGTTAAGAAAAATCCTACTAATGTCATTGCGAGGAACGAAGCAACCGAGGGGGACGCTGAAATAACGTTTGAAGAAAATAGCAACGTTAAAATGACTTGGCGTGAAACAATCGCTCAATTACCGCGCATAAAAATTTTAGATAAAAATAAAATCACAACTTTTTCGACGCATCTCGAATCATGGATTTCGGCAGTTGGCAACGACCCTTTGCCCGTTTTGATTGAACATATTCTGAATCAAAGTGGCTTGTTGTCGTGGGTTTTGAAAGAAGAAAACAAAACAGAATACACGCAAATTATTTACACTCTTTTTGATTTTGTCAAAAATGAAACCGCTAAAAGACCCCGTTTGACCCTTGCAGATTTCTTGAAAACGTTGGATTTGATGGATGCTAACAATATTCGTTTAGAATTTATCAAAAACACGGTTGCCAAAGACGGCAGTAATCCTGTTGTTTTGACAACCGCACATTCTGCAAAAGGCTTAGAATTTGACCGTGTTTTTATTGTTGATGCGGTAAAAACGGAATGGGAGGAAGCCCGAAGTGGCAGCGTTTATCGTTTCAAACTGCCTGAATCGCTTACTTTTACAGCAGAAGCTGATGCGACAGAAGCAAGGCGACGGCTGTTTTATGTGGCGACTACAAGGGCAAAAGAGCATTTGACCGTCAGTTATGCTCGAACAGATGGACGTGGGAAAGGCTTGATGCAAACCCAATTTTTAGATGAAATGAATGCTCCTGCCCTTGAGAAAAGGCAGCTTGACGATGATTCTGTTTTAGACAGTCAAATAGCTTTATTGACTGAGGGGGTCGAAATTGAAACAGATTTGCTTGAAAAAGCCTTTGTTAAAAACGTTTTGAAGGATTTTCAACTCTCAATTTCCGCGCTGAATGCTTATTTAGATTGTCCGTTGAGTTTTTATTTTTCTTATATCCTAAAAGTGCCTTCGCAACCGAGCGCGTATTTTCAATATGGTGAAGCGGTGCATTTTGCTTTGCGCAAACTGTTTGGTGAGATGTTGAGGTCAAAAGAAAAACAATTTCCAAACAGTGATGAATTTGTGAACTATTTTGAGACAGATTTGCAGCGTCGCCGCCCGTTTTTTGACAACGCCGATTTTGAAAGGCGTTTAGAAACAGGTGTCACTAATTTGAGATTGTACTATAACCAATTCGTGCATAAATTCCCAAAAACTGTGGTTGTTGAAAAAACACTTGTTGCAGAGATTGAAGGTGTGCCTGTACGTGGTATTTTAGATAAAATCGAATATCGGGCAGACGGTTCGGTGCATATTGTGGATTATAAAACTGGGAAACAAGCCGATGAAAAACTGCGTCGTCCTTCAACTCGAAACCCTTTGGGTGGTGATTATTGGCGGCAATTGGTTTTTTATAAATTATTGTACGAAAATTTCAGAGCCAATTTGATACGTGTCACTTCGGGCGAAATCAGTTATGTCGAAGCCGATGTGCGCGGTAATTTTAAAACAAAAACGTTTGATTTTGAGCCAAAAGACAGCCAAATACTGAGGGGTCTCATTTCGGAATCATGGGAACGGATTCAAGCACAGGATTTCAAGGGTTGTGGTAAAAAAACGTGTGCGTGGTGCAATTTTATTAAAAACAATAAGCCATTAGGCTCTTTTAGAATTGAGAGAAATGAATTTTTAGATGACCAATAACGTGAATAACATGAAACGAATGATATTTTTTTTAAGCCTCATGGCTTTTGCTGCTTGTACCGAAATTTCACCCGTCGTCCCTTCATTAGGCGACAAAAAGGTGTTGGTTGAGGAATTTACAGGCGTTCGATGCGTCAATTGTCCTGCGGGAGCAGCAGAATTAGAGAATTTGAAAAGCATTTATGGAGACCGTTTAGTTGTCGTGAGCATACATGCAGGTGACTTCGCGCCACCTTATTCGGACTCAAAATATGACTTCAGAACGACAGAAGGCACGGCTTTAGAGGCTTGGTTGGGCGTACCTTTGGGCTATCCAACGGCAGTCGTAAATCGCAAAAAATTTGATGGACAACGTTCTTTACAAGTAACAAAAGCGAATTGGGCGGGGCTGGTTGCTGAAGAATCTAAGGCGGCTTCTTTGCTAAATTTGGCTATTAACAAAAAATATACAAAGGATTCACGTGATTTGACGATGACCGTTACCCTCGTGCCTACGGATAAACTGCCAGATGACATGCGTTTAAGCGTATTATTGACTGAAAATGACGTTGTTGACCAGCAAGAAACACCACAGGGAAAAAAATCGGATTATTCACATAAGCACGTTTTACGTCGCGTCCTTTCAGGCGATGCAAAAGGCGTTGTACTCAACGGTGCTTTGTCTTGGACAGGCAATTTTAAAGTGCCCAATACTTGGATGGCTGAAAAATGTCAAGTTGTTGTGATTGTACATCGTGGCGGCGATATTAAAGACGTGTTGCAAGTATCAGAGATAAAGTTGATGGATTAAGATTTCAGATTTAACAATCTTCAAAAAGCTGCTCGAAAAAGGTCGAGCAGCTTTTTTTTTAAATTTTTTACTCATTTTCATAAATAAGTCATTTTTTCTATGAAAATTTAGTCCTTGTGAAAAGTTGTTGCAATTCATAATAACGTGTAGTTTTTTTTTATCATTATGAACGCAGTGAAAGAATCTACATAAAGTATTGAAAATGAATATTTTATACAGATTCTTTCACTGCGTTCAGAATGACAAAAAAAAACATGTTGCTTGCAGTAATGTTTTTGCACTGTTCAAAACAACTCATTTTAATAATTAAACAACCAATAAAATCAATTAATTATGGGAGAAGCGAAAGTAAAAATAGTGAGAGACGAGAAGCAAATGCAAGGTTTTGTCCGGCATTTGTTGCGTGACGTAGAAGCGTTCGATTATATGCTTAAAAATGATTGGTTCGAATCGGATATTACACGTATTGGGGCGGAACAGGAAATGTGCCTGGTGGATAAAGATACTTTCAAGCCCGCTTGTATCAACATGGCTATCTTAGAAAAATTTAAAGATTGGGAGAATGTAACAACCGAATTGGCGCAATTTAACCTCGAAACTAACCTTACGCCGCTTGAATTTACAGGCAACTGTTTGAGCGAGATGGAGCGTGAAAATACTGAGGGGTTGCAAAGAATCCGTAAAGTTGCACATGAACTTGGTGCCGAAGTTATTTTAACAGGCATCCTTCCCACGTTGCGAAAGCCTGACCTCGATTTGTCGAATTTGACACCCAAACCCCGTTACCTTGCCTTGATGGAGAGTATAAAAGAACATTCGTTGCGAGGTGATGAGAATTTCGAGTTGTGGTTGGACGGCATTGATGAGCTGCATATTCGACATGACTCGCCGCTTTTGGAGGCTTGTAACACCAGTTTTCAAGTGCATTTGCAGGTTGCGCCGAAGGAATATGTCAAAATGTATAACATTGCACAGATGTTGTTAGCACCAATTGTCGCAATTTCTGCAAATTCACCTCTTGTTTTTGGTCGTCGGTTGTGGCATGAAACGCGGATTGCGCTTTTCCAACAAGCACTCGACACACGTACATCGAGTGAACACATGCGGGTGCGTCGTCCACGTGTCAATTTTGGTAGCGATTGGTTGCATGAGAGCGTGCTTGAAATTCACAAAGAAGATATTGCCCGTTTCCGTGTCTTGTTGGGTGATGTCATTGAAGAAGATTCCTTGGAAATGGTTGCCGCTGGCAAAACGCCAAAATTGCGGGCATTGCAGATTTTCAACTCCACGGTCTATCGTTGGAATCGTCCATGTTATGGTATTTCGCCAAATGGAAAACCGCATTTGCGGATTGAGTGTCGTGTTTTACCTGCGGGACCATCGGTTGTGGACTCGACGGCAAATGCCGCATTTTGGTTGGGTCTGATGGTGGGTTATGCTAAAAATTATGAGGATGTGACAAAACATATCAGCTTTGAAGACGTGAGCGACAATTTTTATAAAGCAGCTAAATTTGGCTTTGATACAAAATTTACATGGTTTAACGATGCTAAAATAAGTCTTAAAGATTTGATTATCAATGAGTTAATTCCTATGGCGCGAGAAGGTTTAGAATCGCAGGGCATTGACCAAAAAGACATTTCACTTTACATGGGCATCATAGAGGAACGTGCCAAAGCCCAAATGACGGGTGCAAGATGGCTACTGAGGGCTTATACAAAACTTGTAAAAGAAGTAACACCCGATGAAGCTCTAACGACTGTTACAGCAGCGATTGCTAAAAATCAATGGGCTGAAAAACCTGTGCATACTTGGGAAATGCCAGAGGCAAACGGGCTTAAAAACTACCAACCTTCGACGCTTAAAGTTGAGGAATTTATGCAAACTGACCTGTTTACAGCCCAAAAAGAGGACATTATTGAATTTGTGGCGCAACTAATGGATTGGCGAAAAATCAGATATATGCCCGTTGAAGATGCAAAAGGGAAGTTGGTGGGTCTTGTTACTTCGCGCTTGCTGTTACGTCAGTTTACACAAAATAAGGAATTGGCTGAGGGCGAATACGTAACAGTTGGTGATATAATGATTGCAAATCCAATAACTGTTAAACCGACTGTTAAGCTCGCAGATGCCTTGGGTATCATGCGTGAAAATCGAATCGGCTGTTTACCTGTTGTCAATGATGACCACGAATTGGTGGGTATTATTACAGAAATGGACTTTTTGCGTATTTCGTCGAGGTTAATTGACAGGGTTGAAAAATAAAGCAAAATGCAGACTTTTAGGACAGAGCTAAAACCGCAACAGGCTTCCTTTCATATTTATTATCAATGTTTTACATTGGGCATCGGCTCTTGTTTTATTGAAAACATGGGGGCGATGCTCGATGCAAGGCAGTTGCCTTTCCTTCAAAATCCGTTTGGGATTGTCTATAACCCCCTCAGTATAGCGCAGCAATTGGCGACAATTATGGCTTTTGAGGGCAATACTCAATCTCCTTTTTTTACAGAAAAAGACCTTTTTCAACACAACGGTTTGTGGGGTTCTTTAAAACATCATGGCAGATTTTCAGGAGAAAACAGCGATTTAGTCTTAAAAAACATCAATGACAGCCTTGAAACGGCTCGTGATTTTTTCCAAAAAACAAACCGCATTTTGCTGACATTCGGTACAGCAAATGTTTTTACTTTGAAAGAAACGGGCGAAGTAGTGGCAAATTGTCATAAACTACCCCCTCAGTATTTTGAGCAAAAAAGGTTAAGTGTTGAAGAAATTGTTAGCCAATTTAAACCTCTTTTTGAAAAAATATTTTTACAAAATCCTGATAGTCAAATTATTATAACGGTTAGCCCGATTCGACATATACGTGATGGTTTGGTAGAAAACAATCGATCAAAAGCCGTTTTGTTGTTGGCTACGGATGCATTGAGTCTGCTTTTTGAAAAGGTTTATTACTTCCCTGCGTATGAAATCATGATGGACGATTTAAGAGATTACCGCTTTTATGAACGCGATATGATACACCCGAACCCAACAGCGATTGAGTACATTTGGCAGTTTTTTTCAGAAACTTTTTTTGATAAAAAGACAAAAAGCATCATTCAAGAAGTCGAAAAAATCAATACTATGTTGGCTCATCGCCCTTTGCACGGCGCGGATACTGAGGGGTATCAAAAATTTCGAGAACAACTGAATGTGAAGGTTTTAACTTTACAAAAACAGTATTCTTTCTTGGAATTTGAACTAAAATGACCGTTTTTAACTTCAAAAACAAAAGGCAGTAGAGCGACTTTCGCACTCTACTGCCTTTTGTTTTTAAGAGAAAAACATATTAGGCGTTGAGAAAAAATGAAATGTCAAACTTTATATTTGCAATAGTGTTGAAAACCAACGTTTTACAAATTCATCATTCATCATTCATCATTCCCTTAGTTGCTTTCTACTTTTTTCTTTTCCGGCTCTTCCATGCCTTTGCGAAGTTCGTCCTCAACATTGGCACGAGCTGAATTGAACTCCTTGATGCCTTTACCAAGACCGCGCATGAGTTCTGGAATTTTATTGCCTCCAAAAAGCAAAAGGACGATGACGAAAACGAAAAAGATTTCTTGCCCGCCCAAACCGAATATCAGAAATAATGAATTCATGTCTTTGAATTTTTATTATTTTAAAAAATTTAAACCTTACATAGTTGCACACAAAGGTAAAATGTTTTGATGAGAATTAGACATCGTTTTTGTTAATTCGTTTAATCTGTGAAATATATTACACAATTATGTTTAAAATCGAGAAAAGTAAATGTTATGGAAAAATTGGTATAAATTTTTCATGTATGTATTATTCGATTTATAAGATAGATGCAAAATGGACTTTACGGCTTTAAGAAGGCTGCAAAATCAGTTATTTTTAAAGAGTGACAGTACTAAAAATTCCATTTTGGAATGACCAAATTAATTATTTTTATTTAAGTATTATTTTCAACGCGTAACTACTATTGGAGACATGAATCTGAAAAAACTCTGTTATTCCGTCTTTATATGCTCATTATCGTTTTTTGCATCAGCACAAACGGATAATTCTACTGTCGCTGCCAACAAGGAAGACAATATTGAGATGGTGAAATCTATTGACAAAAAAGAGAAATCTTCTGCGGAGGTTCCTAAAACGTCCATTCAACCTCGGCGGCGCATCGTTAGTGGCAGCACAAAAGCCAGCACAAAAGCCAGCACAAAAGCCAGCATAAAAAATGCCAATCTCTTGAATAGCGATAAAGATGATTTTTCGCCTGCTTTTTATCAAAATGGGATAGTTTTTTGCTCGTCCGTTAAAAAATCATCGAAAAAAGGAGATAATGATAAAGCCAATGAAGACATTAATTTGCGTTATGCTCTATTCGATTCACTTGGCAATTTGACTAAACCCACAAGTTTTGGGCATCGGGCTAACTCAAAAACCAACGAAGGGCCTTCTTGCTTCACGGACAAACAGGATACACTTTATTTATCGCGCACAACTTCCAAGGGCGGTATTGTGAAGTTTAATAAAAATGGTAAGACAACGCTGAAAATTTATATAAAAACAAGAGACACTTTAGGGAATTTTGTTGGGGACGACATTCTCCCTTTTGAAAGTGAATCGTACTCTTATTGCCATCCAACGCTTTCGGCAGACGGTAATAGGCTCTATTTTGCCTCAAATATGCCAGGTGGTTTTGGTGGTATGGACTTGTGGGTAACACGCCGCTTGAAGGACGGAACTTGGTCGCAACCCATCAATTTAGGTCCCCGCGTCAATACCTCAAAAAATGAAGTTTTTCCCTTTATGTCTGAAAATGGGGTTCTATATTTTTCTTCCGATGGCATCACCGGCGGTAAAGGTGGTTTTGATTTATATAGAATCGAAATTGAACATCGTACAGCCCGAGCCTTCCCTATGGGGGAGCCGTTTAATTCAGAATACGATGATTTTGGCATCATGTTTTTACCTCAGAACGAAGCTAAAGGCTATTTTTCTTCTAATCGGAAAGGTGGTGCTGGCGGTGACGATATTTATGAATTTGAATTTTAAAATTCAACAATATAAATAGGTAAAATACTGAGGGGCATAAAATTAATAGAAATCAACTTTCAGAAAACTTATCGAATATGAAAAAGAGGAACTGCATCACGCAAGTTCCTCTTTTTGTTGGTTATTTGTTATTCGTTTGACGAGTAACTAATTAACCAATAACCAATCCACCAATCAATGAAACTGTGCTGTTTCAGTCGAATCAGCCATCGCAACCGTTGAAGATCGTCCTTGTTGAACCGTATTTTGAACAAAATCAAAATACTGCGTACCGACAAATGATTGATGCTTAATAGCTGTAAAACCTTTCGCTTGCAACGCAAACTCACGTTGTTGCAACTCTGAAAAACCTGCCATTCCGCGTTCTTTGTAAGCCAAAGACAACTCAAACATAGATGTATTCAAGGCATGGAAACCAGCCAATGTGATGAATTGGAATTTATAACCCATCTCTGCAATGCGATCTCGAAATGATTCCATCTCATTGATATTCATATACTTAGACCAATTGAACGACGGTGAACAGTTGTATGCCAACATTTTGTTTGGGTGGTGACGATGAACCTCTTGTGCAAATTCACGTGCCATGCCCAAGTCTGGATTCGACGTTTCCATCCATACCAAATCGGCATAAGGCGCGTAAGCAATGCCGCGAGCGATACAGGCTTCGAGACCATTTTGTGTATAGTAAAAACCTTCATTTGTCCGTTCACCTGTCAGAAAACGTTGGTCACGGTCATCAATATCGCTGGTAATCAAATTCGCAGCTTCTGCGTCGGTGCGAGCAATGATAAGGGTTGAAACGCCCATCGCATCGGCTGCCAAACGTGCAGCAACGAGTTTGCCAATCGCTTCTTGCGTCGGCACAAGCACTTTGCCGCCCAAATGACCACATTTTTTAGCACTTGAGAATTGGTCTTCAAAGTGAACACCTGCCGCACCCGCTTCAATCATGTCCCGCATCAATTCATAAGCATTCAAATTGCCGCCAAAACCCGCTTCTGCATCGGCAATAATCGGTGCAAACCAATCAATATTGCCTTCGCCCGAAACGCTTTGGATTTGGTCACGACGCATAAAAGCATTGTTGATACGCCGAACAACCATCGGAACAGAGTTCGCGGGGTACAAAGATTGGTCTGGGTACATCTGACCCGAAAGGTTCGCATCAGCCGCCACTTGCCAGCCGCTTAGGTAAATCGCTTCCAAACCCGCTTGAATTTCTTGAATCGCCTGGTTACCTGTGAGTGCGCCCAGTGCGCCAACATACGGTTGGTTGTGGAGTTTTTGCCACAGTTTTTCAGCACCACGACGGGCAACGGTGTACTCAATGTCGAGGCTGCCACGTAGTTTTACGACTTCTTCCGCCGAGTAAGCACGTGTGATGTTGCGCCAGCGTGGGTTTGTTGACCAATCGTGTTCAACTTGTTCAATTCTACTTTTTGTCGTTGTCATAATTATTAGGTTTTATTTTGGTTAGGACCAAAAAAGTGTTGTTAAAAATTTAAGTATTAATGTGAAAGTTTATTTATAAAATATAGTTAATCAATCATTTCGTAAGCAGGCAGTGTCAAAAAATCAATAAAGTCTTCGCTGCGTACCAAGTCATCAAAAAGGGCAACAGCTTGTTCAAATTTGCCGTTTTTATAAGGGGCTTCGCCAACATAAGTCTTGATTTTTTCTAATTCTTCTGGCAAAAATTGACGATATAAAGCAAGTGTCACCGTCCGTCCATCGTCGAGCTTCGACTTATTTTTAATCCATTGCCACACCTGCGTCCTTGAAATTTCAGCCGTAGCTGCGTCTTCCATAAGGTTATAGATAGCTGCCGCACCATTGCCCCGCAACCACGACTCGATATACAAAATACCGACATTGATATTGTGGCGCAGCCCCCCCTCAGTAATTGAGTCTTTGGGCGCAGCTAAAAGATCGGCGGCAGTGCAAGTAAAATCGTCTCGTTGCCTTGAAATTTGATTGGGCGCAGGCATTTTTTCATTAAAAATGTCCATTGCCAAAGAAACCAAGCCAGGGTGAGCGACCCAAGTGCCATCGTGCCCAATCGTCACTTCGCGCAATTTGTCTTGACGCACCTTTTCCATTGCTGCCTCATTTGCTGCCTCATCAGATTTTATGGGAATGAAAGCCGCCATGCCGCCAATTGCAGGCGCATTGCGTTTATGACACGTTTTGACGACGAGTTGTGCATAATTTGACATAAAAGGCGAAGCCATCGTCACTTTTGAACGGTCGGGCAAAACGTAATCCGCTCCGAGATTGCGTAGCTTTTTTATATAACTGAAAATATAATCCCAACGTCCACAATTTAAGCCTGCTGAATGGTCTTTAAGCTCGTACAAAATTTCATCGAGTTCAAAGGTAGCGAGTATCGTTTCAATCAAAACCGTTGCTTTTATGGTTTTTGTCGGGATACCCACATACCGTTGTGCAAAAACAAAAACATCGTTCCACAACCGGGCTTCCAAGTGACTTTCTATTTTTGGTAAATAAAAATAAGGTGCTGTGCCATTGTCTATCAATTGTTTATAATTATGGAAAAAATATAAACCAAAATCACACAACGCCCCACTCATATCCTCACCATGAACGGCTATTTGTTTTTCATTCAAATGCCAACCACGAGGACGTACCAAAAGCGTGGCTATTGAGGGGTTGAGTTTATATACTTTTCCCTGCTTATTTTGGAACGTAATGGTGCGGTTAATGGCATCGCGGAGGTTGATATGCCCTTGTATATTGTTGTCCCAAGATGGCCGTATTGGAGTCTTCAAAATCTGCCATAAACATTTTTGCACTGGAATTCAAGGCATTTATGACCATTTTGCGCTCAACAGGTCCCGTAATTTCAACACGACGGTCTTGCAAGTCTTTCGGCAGTGGTGCAATTTCCCAACGAGTGTCACGTATATATTTTGTTTCTCTTGAAAAATCAGGCAATTCACCATTATCAATACGAGTTTGACGTTCAACACGCGCTTTCAAAAGCGACAATCGGCGTGAATTGAAACGGATATGCAATTCGCGTAAAAATTCCAAAGCTTCAGGTGTGGGTATTTCAGCATACCCCTCAGTAAAATCGCCTGTTATGCGCATATTAAGCGGTGTTCTAAAATCGGTTTCTTTTCTATTTTCAGTTAATGTCAGCATGATGTAAAAATTAAATTTATAAATGATGGTTTTATTTTGGCATCAAAAAATCGTTTCTGATTGTTGATAGAACAAAGGTAGCTGATTATTCGTAACTAGCGAATTTATCGCTAAAATATATTTATCCGCAAATTTTAAATTATACCCATTTCAAATAGGATATTTAATTTTAAAAAGTTGATTATCAAGTATTTAAAATGGTCTTTATTATGATTTTCAAAGCAAAATAATACGCAAAAAATTAAAATAAATTTTCAAAAAGACTGATTTTTTTGAAAAAATGAATAAACCCAATCACCTTTAAGACGTAAACAGCATCGTTGACATTCGTAGATTCTGTTAAAACTTGTTGCCTATTTATCCAAAAATATACCCTCCTTTGTGCTTCTTTTCAGTAGCTTCGAAATCAATCAATATATGAAATCACCTTCACGCAGCCGCTTTCTATTGGGCGTTGGCATCCTCGTTTTAGCCAATGTTGGGTTTTCCTCAAAAGCTGTTATCATCAAATTGATGTACCGCTATCAGGTGGACACGATGTCCGTCATCGCTTTGCGGATGCTTATTTCGTTGCCATTTTATATTGTTATTGCCTTGTGGCTCAATCGGAGAGAGCGCAATGTGCGGTTGACTTTGCGCGAATGGTTAGTTGTGAGTGGCTTAGGCATTTTGAGTTATTATGTATCGAGTATGCTTGATTTTTTAGGATTACAATACGTCACGGCTGGCGTTGAACGCTTGACGTTGTATTTATATCCAACAATCGTCTTAATCATATCGGCTGTTTTTCTAAAAAAGAAAATTACCCCCCCTCAGTATATCGCCCTCGGTTTGACGTATTTGGGTGTCATATTGGCCTTTGTAGCAGAAAATGGCGTTGGTCAGCAACAAAACGTATGGTTAGGTGGCGCATTGGTTTTTTCAGCAGCGTGTACCTATTCCGTTTATGTCGTTTTGACAGGCGAATATGTGCATAAAATCGGCTCTGCAAAATTCACTTGTTATGCCATGATGGCAGCAACAATTCCCGCCCTCATTCAATCCATAGTCCACAATCAAATGGATATCTTTAACTACCCAACGCCTGTTTATAGCCTTGCAATGTGGATGGTTTTGATAGCTACGGTGATCCCTACTTTCCTCATTGTTGAAGGTATTCGCCTTGTCGGAGCGAACAATTCGGGTATCATTGGGGCTGTCGGACCTGTTTCAATGATAGTTTTGGCTAATGTATATTTAGATGAAAAAGTAACGGTTATGCAATTAATCGGCACAGCGATTGTCTTGGCAGGTGTCTTTTTGATTACTTGGAAAGGGAAGGGTTGAATTGTTATATTGTTATATTGTTATATTGTTATATCATATAACAATATAACAACACAGCAATTCATTCAATTTTTAACCATACGTTTATACAACAAATCAAAAGTCGTTACCCATGTTTTTTCATCATCAATGGATTGTTCACCTAATTGACGCACTTCATTATCGCCTATTTTGAAAAAAGTCATGCGCGCAACTGCCGTTTTGCCATTAGCTGTTTTGAAAGGTCGCGTTCGCTCGAAACGGAAAACAAATTTCTTTCTCAATCCAAAACCCGTTTATGTATTCTGTCAATTGACCTGAATCATCTACCCACGTTTGTTGCCAATCCGTGAAATCGGGGTCTGTTTCAAGGGTTTTGTACTGCGAATAACCCGTTTTTGCTAAGGTTTTGAGCCAATACAGTGCACTGTCCCGTTGTTGCGTTTTAGAAAAAGCTGCCGCAATATTGTACATTGCTGTCGTATTTGTCGGCACAATTTCAAGGGTTCGACGGTAGTTAACAATGCTTTTAGTATAGTCATTGAGTTGATGATAAGCATAAGCCGCTCGAAAAAACGTGATGCCTACTGAGGGGTTCGGATACGCTACGTTAATAGCATCAAAAGCTGTCGCTGCCGCTTTCCAATCTTTTGCATTGAAAAGTGAATCGGCTGTCGCCCTCAAAGCGGTTTGAGCGTTTGTTGCATAAACACAGAGCATTAAAATGGTTGAAATGATTGCAAGGCTTTTTTTCATGATTTGTAAAACAGTTTAAATGTGAAAAGTAAATTTGACAAAATTTTGTATGAAATTCAGCATGTCTTACTTCAAAACGTTTAATTCGACGAAAATTCACCATCTTTTCCTACATTTAGGATTACAATTTCAGATTCTCCTTCTACAAAAAAACAATATGCAAAACTTCATACGCCGTTGGCGCGCCACTTGGCAGCCCGATATGTATCATGGTTGGGGTCGTTCTCGAAGCTATTTCGAGGGTTGGTATTTCAAAATTGTGGACATTACTGAGGGGTCTGCCTTTGCCTTCATTCCAGGCATTTCGATGGGTCAAAAAGGTGAGCAACATGCTTTCATACAAGTCCTCGATGGTAAGCGGTGTACAGCAGAATACATCCGTTTTGATGTTGAAGCGTTTAAACCTTCTGAGGAAAACTTTGATGTGCAACTGGCTGGTAATCAATTTTCTACACAAAAAATGACCCTTCATTTACCTAATATCAAAGGTCAATTGACTTTTGAAAACACCACGCCTTGGCCCAAAATGTTAGGCGCTCCGGGCATCATGGGTTGGTATTCCTTTGTGCCGTTTATGGAGTGTTATCATGGTATCGTTAGCCTCAACCATACCATAACAGGCAGTTTGAATATCAATGGGCAAGACGTGGATTTCACAGGCGGCAAGGGTTATATCGAAAAAGATTGGGGCGAGTCATTCCCGCGTGGTTGGATTTGGTTGCAAACCAATCATTTTGAAGAAGAAAATATATCCTTGATTGCATCGGTAGCGTACATTCCTTTTTTGGGCAGTCATTTTATTGGCTACATAGTTGGCTTTTGGTTTCGAGGCAAACTGTATCGTTTTGCAACTTACACAGGTGCAAAAATGACAGCACAAATCGTTGATAATCAAATCTTTCTAAGTTTTAAAGACGGCAAAAATCAATTGGATTTGACGGCTACAAAAGCGGGTACAGGCAGCCTCATTGCACCGCTACATGGCGACATGACGGGAAAAGTTAATGAAAGCCTACAAGCAGTTATTGATGTTAAATTTTACGAAAAAGGGAAATTGATTTTTGAAGGAAAGGGGCGGAACGCAGGTCTTGAAGCAGCCGGAGAAGTAGATGTATTGCTAACAACATAAACATCAAAGTACCGTACCCAAAACATGCATTTTGTCCAAAGTCGGTGTCAAGCTACCGCCTTCTGGTTCTTCGGTCACGGCAAATGCTTCAGCATTTTCAAATGCCTGCATCTTTTGTACGGCAGTCATATCATAAGTGAAAACACCTGCACTCACAGGTTTTTTATCCACGATAGCCCATAATTGATATTGTTTACCAGGATTTGGTTGCTTCAAGATTTGAATCGAAAGCAAAGTCGCTTTTTCTTTTGCATTCCAATAAACCAATACTTTGGCATCGGGATCAATCTCTAAGCCTTTCATGTCAATGACTTTCGTGTCTGGACTGCGCAAGATATTGAGTTTATGTTCTAACTGAACGATAACTTTCTGATTTTCAACGAGTTTGGTGTTCTCTGCCGTACAGTCAGTCAATTCTTTTTTATGATTCATGTTTTGAAAAAACAAAACAATCGCAATGACCGAAGCCGCCGCTGCTAACCCTGTTATCCAACGCGTTCTGATACTGAGGGGGCGCGTTTGAGGTTCTTCAACTGTCTTTTGGCTTTGAGGAGACGACGCATTTTCCGCATTTATTTTTTCTAAAACCCTATCTTTCAATTCAGGATTAGGTGTTACGGCATGAGCTTGTGCATAAAGTTGAAGAACATCCTGAACATTGTCGATTTCCACGAGAATTTCAGAATGCTCAACGGCAAGTTTTTCCACTTCTGCCGCTTCATCTTCGGGCAAGGCGTTCATCACATAAAGTTCGATGATGCCAGATTCGATGATTTCCTGAATATTCATTTTTATATATAATTAAAAAAAATCTCTTAAACGTGTAATAGCTGTTCTAATCCGTGTTTTGACCGTGCCAAGCGGGATGTTAAGAGCTTCCGCAGCTTCCGATTGCGTGTAACCTTGAAAATAAATTAAGTCAACTAAGTCTTTATACTCGGGGGACAGCTTTTCAGTCAGTTGCCGCATATCAATCGTTTCTGGATTGATTGCCGTGCTGCGCTGCGTATCAATTGTATTTACGACATTTTCAAGCGGCTGGTTTTGGCGTTTGAAATCTTTCTGTCGCGTCGCATCAATCGCTGAATTGCGGGCAATATTAATCAGCCACGTAAAAAGTCGTCCTTTTGATGTGTCATAGTTCTCAATATTTCGCCAAACTTTTGTGAAAGTATCTTGTAAAACCTCCTCTGCAATTTCTTGGGAACGGACAATGCGTAGGATAGTACCAAACAATGCACCAGAATATTTATCATACAACAAAGACATCCCACTCGTCTCTCGGAGAAGAAGAAGTTCTATAATTTGCTCGTCGGCGGAGCGAGGTGTTGCGGATTTATTCACGTTGCGTTTTTAATTATTGGCAGCAAAGAAACGTTTTTTTTTTTCATTCACCCAAATTTTTGGGCAAGCAGTTTTATGTTATGCCTTTTTTTTGTCTTGATGAGGCTTAGAAAAAGCCTATTTCTGAGATTAAACCGTTGATTTTACTTGTTAAATAGTCCGTTTAACTTTTTTAGTTTATATAGTGTTAAAGCCTAACAATCTTTTGTATCTAAGTGTTGTCATTTTTTGAAATTTAAAATTTATACGTCAAAAACTCAAAACTGGCTCTTTGTGGCAAAAGACTTACGGCTTCTGCATTTTCAGCCATGATGTAATATTCCAATGCCGTTTTTTTATCCATAACGACTGCAAATATGCCGTCACCTGCTGCTTCGTCGTTGTGTTTGCCATCGTCATACATCGGCAAATAGTTGAAAGGTTGATTGGCATCGTTGCGAACGCAACAGAAAGCACGTGCGGCGTTTGAAATTTTAACTTTTATGGTCAATTTGTCTTCTGATACTGAGGGGGTCGGTGTGTTTTCAATTTTAGGCGGCACACGTAAAATGAGTGTATGATTTTTCAAAAACGCAACTCTTTTAACCATCAATTCCTCAATACCTACTATTTTTGAATCGCCTGAACCAACTGATTGTGTGAAGTTTTTCTTAAACTCATCGTAACTGTAATGTTTGTTTCTATCGTTATTGACTTGACTGTCAATAATTTGCATCAATTCTTTGGCACGTTGTGCATATTTACCATTGACAAACCAATCGTCGAGGATGGTACGGAAATGAGCGAGATAAATTTTTCGATACGTCTCATTTTTTAAAATTTGAGAGATTAAAGGACGCTTCGGATTGTCTATATCTTTTAAGGGTTGATAGGTCTGCATCTGTTCAATACTGAGGGGTAGTACAGCCGACGATTCAGACATAAAGCCGCCAAAAGACAGGTTTAAATCCCAAATAATCGGCGTAAATCGCCCATCAGGAGTGCGGCAGAGGTAGTAATTATGCGACAAAAGCCCATTGTAACTGTCCAAATTGCCCATGATATTGTTCAATGCCAACATCCAAAGCGTTTGGTCAACATTTAAAACACGTTCCAATTTTTCAGGTTCTTGGTTCAATATTTTGACAAAATCAATGAATTCACGCCACGAACCGTCTTTATCCATATCGTAAATAGACTCATAACACGTTGAATCCTCGCCGACATACATGAGCGATGCCTTGTCTCCTTTTGGGCATTTTGTCGGAATTTCAATTGTCCATTCAGGGTCACATTTGACGAGATATCCCTTAGTATTCATCCTGTTTTCAACAAAATTGTCATCAATTGACTCCACATTGGAGTAAAAACCTTGTAATTTGTCATTGACATACACACGAGCAAAATTGGCTTTTGGCGCGGGCATATACGTACCAATGATTTCATAACTCAATGCTTCGCGAATAAAACTGGCATCTTTACTGACGTTTGAGAGCTTCAGAGTCTGGTATTTGCCTTCCAATAATTGACTTTTATGCAATTTGATATTAAAAGGCAGTTTCTTAACACCCCGTTTTCGAGTGCCAAAATATGACGAATTGCCTTTGTAACGTATCCCTGCGTTTTCAAATTTTTGCCCTTCAATCATGACCGTACCTGTCAACCGCGCATCGCTGTTTGCCCGTTTGGTAGAATCGAGGAACTTATCCCATTCGTCCGTTGGAAAGGTCATTCGAATCTCTCGGATACCTGTTGGATTATAAAAACTTTGGGAAAAAATTTGTGTGTAAACAGTTGATAAGCAAACAATTATAAGGATTTTTATGTGCATTAGACCCCTCAGTATTTTGGTTAAAAATAGGAAAATTAGCTCTGTTATATGAAGCCTTGTTTTTCGAAATAAACTTTTAATTCGTCAAAAGTTAAAATAGAAAACGGTGGAAAAAGGTTAGCTATTTTCCGAAGTTTGGTAATATGATGGTCATCAGAGACTAAAAAATCAACGTTAGAAGAAATAGCGCAGTCAACAAATTTGTTGTCATCAGGGTCATCTTCTACAAGTTGCCAACGATAAGCTGGTTCATGTTTTTCATGATTTGTAGAGGTCAATAAAATATTAAGCACTAAATCAGCGGCTTTTTGACTATATTCAAAAGCTATCATTTCTTCATATTCAGTCAAAATTTCATTGCTAAAAACCCAAACAAATTTTTTACTAATGAAAGCATCGTATAACCAACGCCTTGACGAACCGTTAGGAATTGAACTTAGTAAACCATTGGTATCAATAACCAACTTCATGATTGATTGCGAATTTGACGAAGTTTATCAGTGCGGTTTTCAAAATTGCCCAAATTATCAATATCTTGAAAAGTCATTTTCTTTTCAGCGATGACCTTATCGAGTTCCTTTTGCAGTTTTTGATTGTAATAGGCAACTAAAAAATCACGTAGTTCAGTCACTTCCGCCTCTTCGATAGGACGGTCAAATAAACGCAACAATACTAATTGCGCTTCATTGAGTTTTTTTGGAACAACGATATTTTCCATGAAAATAGATTTTAATTGTTATTTCTTATAAAGATAAGGTTTTTGAACTTTAAGAACAAAAATAACGACTTTTTTAACTTTTTGAAGCCTTAAAAGCTATTCCTCACGTGTTACCGAAGCCACACGCATCGCTCTCGAAGCGGCGGGTAAAGACGCTAACATACCAATAGAAATGACCGTTATGGCAACAACAATAAAATCACTAAATTTTAAAGCAACAGGATAGCGGTCTGTTGCAAAGCCTGGGGGCAATGGCACAAGTCCACCATCGGCATAAACATGGTAAAAGTACAAACCCATTGCTATGATAAAGCCACTTATCAAACCCGTCAAACACATCAACAGCCCTTCGTTGAGAAATATATTGCGAATCAATTTTTCCGTTGCGCCCATGCTTTTTAGGATTGTGATGTCTTTTTGTTTTTCTAAAACAATCATCCACAATGCGCCGACCATATTGAAAGCGACCAACAGAATCGTCAAACCTAAAATAGCGTAACTCATCCATTTTTCGACATTCATCACTTTCATAAAGGCTTCGTCTTGTTGATAGCGGTCTTTGACGGTAAATCCATCGCCCATGATGCGGCGAATATCGGCGAGGGTTTGTTTGGCATTGGCACTCGTATTGAGTTTAATTTCATAGGCAGAGACCTCGTCGGGTGCGTCGAGTAGGTCGCGCATGAAATCTATATTCGTCAGAACATATTGATTATCAAACTCTGTTTGAATGACAAATGCGCCTTTGGGGTATAAAAAACGTTTGGTAAATGGTTGGCTGAATGCACCGCCACCGCCTTCACGTTTGGGCATATAAATACTGAGGGGGGTCGCAAAACTGGTTTCATATACGCCTAATTGATTGCGCATACCGCCGCCCAAAACCGCATAGTCGGCTTGCTCGTCTATGAGCAAATATTCCCCTTCACGGATGGTCGTATCAATATGATTTATTCTATGAAAATTGTCGTCAACGCCTTTCAAAGTGCCAAAGGCTTGTGATTTGTCGTATTCAAAAAAGGCAATTTCTTCAAGGGTTTCAGAGAGTAACACTACGCCATTGAGTTGACGTAATTGGCTGATTTTCAAGGTGTCAGTAACGAATGTCTTTCCTTTTGTGGCTGTAATTTTAACATCGGGATTAAAATTGGACATCATACCCATAATGAGTTTTTCAAACCCATTGAACACCGCTAAAACAAGCACCAATGCCGCAGTGCCCAATGCCAAACCAAAGACCGAAATACCTGTAATGACATTGATGGCATTCGTTGATTTTTTCGCAAAGAGGTAGCGGCGTGCTATTTTAAGAGGTAGATTCATGTATTGGTGAATGTCCAAAGGACTCCTTTGGAGGTGAATATTTTAATGGTGAATAGTGTGTCACCGATTTATTTATCTTGTCAAAAAGTATTGTTTGAATTTTTCAAGGTCTTTGAGTTCTGCTTTTATATAGTTATAAAAAACAGTATCATCAACTTCGGTTTTAATGGCTGAAATGCCGACATCAATCAAACGCAATCCCTCAGTAGTCAACAGAATATTGTCATATTTTTCACCTAAACGGTCGGAGGAAGGGCGGTGTAAATCACGATGAACGAAGCCGTTTTTATGTAATTCCTTCAAATGTGCTTCAAAAGTCTCAAAAAAGATTTCTCTTTTACCGATTTCGAAACTGCGAAATTCAAGTGCGTGAATCCGTTCCATAATCAACATATCCCATTTGTTTTCATCATCATAATCTAAACGATGGAATTGACAAACAAGACTATTGATGTTATTGGCATAACGCATTTTCTCTGCTTCTGAATTTTTAAAGGAGCGTGTTTCGCCTTCAAAAACCTTTGCAACCTCTGCTTCTGAAAGGGCGATGACACGGTTGTTTAAGCCTGATGAAAGTAAGTTTTTATATTTTTCATTCATCGTAATGTATTGATTGTCAATAATCTTGCTCGATTCGACCGTTTTCTAAGATTTCAAAACGATGCGTTTTTGTCGAATTGGGGTCATACTCCCCCCCCTCAATAGCAGCACCTTCTGCAACATAAATAGCGAGTTTTTCATCTATCGTTGCGAGAGTATGTTGCACTGCCTCACCAATCGCTTTCGCACCTGCAATGGCTTTTTTGTCAATCATATTGCCATCGCTGCTGTATGTTGCCAACACATAATCGTATTGCAATAAGGCTGCTTTCCAATAAATGACGGCTTGATACGCTTGTTTAGGTGCTCGAGGTAAGCGGAAACAGGCGACATATTCCGTAAAATCATCTAAAATAGTCGTTTCATAACGAGATATAAACTCAGCTATCATCTCATCAGACAAAGGTGAATTTTGCTCAAAATCATGATGCGAATCGTCACGCAATGTCGTGGGCAGCTCAATTTCAGGAAATTTTTGAGCGAAACTATCGAATTTTATTTTATCTGTCATTTGTTATTGGTTAAATGGTTATTGGTTATTGGGGATTAGTTATTGGTCTTATAACCAATAACTAATCCCCAATAACCAATCAACTAATTATACGCCAAACTCTAAGCCATCATAAGCCCATTTTAGCAAAATAGACCCCCATGTGAAACCACCGCCAAAGGCAGTAAGCATTAAAGTATCGCCTCTTTTGAGTTGATTTTCGTAATCCCAGAGGCAAAGGGGCAAAGTACCAGCCGTGGTATTGCCGTATTTATGAATATTGACCATCACTTTTTCCATAGGTGCGCCAGCATATTCTGCAACGGTGTGAATGATGCGTTTATTGGCTTGATGCGGCACAACCCAATCAATGTCGTCAATGGTTATATTATTGCGCTTCATCACTTCATTCATCGTACCTGACATACCTTTTACGGCTGCTTTGAAGACAGGTTGACCTTCTTGATAAGCAAAATGTTGCCGTTTGTCCACCGTTTCATGCGAAGCAGGGATAGCAGAACCACCTGCTTTCATGTGCAAAAAAGCACGTCCTGCACCGTCGCCTTTCAGTACGCCATCAATGACACCGAGACCGTCTTTCGTCGGTTCGAGCATTACAGCACCTGCACCGTCTCCAAAAATGATGCAGGTTGTACGGTCGGTATAGTCCACAATACTTGACATCATGTCCGCACCGACAACGATAACTTTTTTGTGCATACCCGTTTCGATGAACTTTGAAGCCGTCATTAAGGCATATAAAAAGCCTGAACAAGCGGCATTTATGTCATACGCCCAAGCGTTTTTGATGCCCGCTTTATCGCAAATTGTATTAGCTGTATCTGGAAAGTGCATATCTGGCGTAACCGTTGCACATATTAGGAGTTCGACTTCTTCGGGCTTGGTATCGGTTTTTGCCAAAAGCCCTTTAACCGCTTCAGCAGCCATATCGGAGGTTGCCCAACCTGGCGTTTTGAGAATGTGGCGTTCTTTAATACCTGTTCTACTTGTAATCCATTCGTCAGTTGTCTCTACCAATTTTTCAAGTTCGGCGTTGGTCAATATGTAGTCTGGAACGTATCCGTTGACCCCTGTAATGGCTGCATGAAGTTTAGTCATTGCTTTTTTAATGTTTGATTTTTCAAATATCCAATTAGAAAAGAGGATATTCTGTAAAAGACGTATCCTGTCGCCCCCTTCCAAAGGAATCCTTCGGATCAGTATAGAAGGGTTTTGTAGCCGCAAAGTTAAAAAACGAAAGTGGTATTTTATGACAAAATAGGTAAGAGAGCGAAATCCTTTTGGTGGGCATAAAAAAAGAGGGCAAGTTTCGATAACTGCCCTCCCCAAACTATTACAAACAAAACCAACTAAAACCAGGGAATCTTATCCTGTATTTTCTAATTCTTCGTCTTTGTGAATGCTCGATTGATGTTACAAAAGAACGTTTTTCGATTCACACTTGCACCTCTTACAGGACGGTTTAACATATCGTTTGGAATTCATTAGTGTTGTATTAGAATTTGACAGATATTTTTTCAAAAAAAGCCGTCCTGAACTCAATCAGGACAGCCCCAACAACAAACTTATAATCCCATGAACATAAATTCTTATAGTCGAATATTAGACTTTTATTTTTTATTGTGAAAACTGAATTTCACTTTATTAGACGCAAGTTTCACTAAAAGTATTTTAAAAAACAAGGCTATTAACACCTCATTAACTAATCTTTAAACTGTGACAACGTTTTGCTTATTTTGTTTTATCATACAATAATATTAAAACGCTTTCACACCATTTTTAGTTCATTTAATGATATTTTTTTTCGAAAAAACAGTGTTTCATTTTTTAGACCGCTTAATAAACGTAAAACGATTATGGACTAAAATGTGTTTTATCACTTCTATTTTATTACAAAAATTTGACTTTTCTTCGCCATTAAATTCTTTCAATCAATTTGACTAATATGCAAACGCACCCGCATTTTCGTAATGTAAAACACTTAATATTGTCTGACCCGTACCACGCAAAGTCTCTTTGTCAATGACACTCATATTGTCATTATGTGTATGCCAATATTTACCAAAATAACTATCTGTTGGGTGATTAATAATATCAATTGTCGGAATTTTAGCAATTGTATTTACAAAATAATGGTCGTCCAACATCGGTCCACGAGAAGCTTCATCAACAAAAAGTTGTGTATATCCTAAGAAACGACCTACACGCCACACTTTTTCAACCGTCTGTGAAGCAAATTTCATTGAAAAAGCCTCTTTAGTAAATCTTGCATTGCGTGCACCTACCATATCGAGATTGATACCATATTTGGCGGAATAGCCAGCAACATGCAAGTTTTTTGCCCAATGTTGTGAACCAAGACACCAAGTACCTTCTTTGTCCTCCTTATCCGCTTGACCATAGTCTTCTGCATCAAACAATACGAAATCAACGCCTATATTACTGAGGGGGGTCTGTTGCAACTGCCGCGCCATTTCTAACAACATACCAATCGCTGAACCACTGTCGTCTGCGCCTAAAATAGGTTCATTTTTCTTTGTCGAGTCTTGATCCGCAAAGGGACGTGAATCCCAATGTGCTGAAAGCATGATGCGGTTTGTTGCGTTGAGGTTTGTCCGAGCGATGATATTGACAGCATCGAGGGTTTTACCGTCAAAGGTTTTCGCTTTGAAAGGTTGCTCAATAATATCAGCACCATACTGTTTAAATTGTTGAACAATCCATGCACGTACTTTTACCGCATTTGCAGAACCTGTTACCCGTGTGCCAAAAGAGACGACTTTTTCCGTAAAAACATATGCCGTATCGGGACTGAACTTAGGAATGACAATATCAGGCAATGGTTTTTCTGTCACCGTATTTGAAGACGGCGTATCACTGCTGCAAACAAGCGGTGACAAAGCAGAACCGACAAAGGCAAGGAGTAAGAAACCGATAATCCATTTCATATTATTACGTATCATAAAATTGTATTTTTATAAAAGTTAAAAAACTTAATTTATTCCTTAGTCCAACTCGTTCCGTCTTTCCCATCTTTCAACTGAATCCCAGCCGCTTTCAAGCCATCTCTGATTTTATCCGAAGTTGTCCAATCTTTTGTTGTCCGTGCTTGCGCGCGCAAATCAATGACCAACTGCATGACACCTTCAAGGCTTGATTGACCATTTTCGCCCGAAGCCGATTCGTCTGTTAATCCAAAAATAGTAAAAATAAAGTCGTTGAAAATCTGTTTCATACGCGCTAACGACCCCTCAGTAATTTGAGCCAAATCGAGCTGTCTGCCCTTGAAAGCATTGATTTTAGAGCATAATTCAAACAAACGAGACAAAGCGCGCGGTGCATTAAAGTCATCGTTCATGTCATCTAATGCGCTGTCTATCAATTCATTAACTTCTTTGTCTAAATCCGTTTCATTGCCACCTTTTAACGTTAGAGTTTGTAAAATCTTATAAGATTCCATCAAACGTTTATACCCTTTTTCAGCCGCTTGCAAAGCATCATCCGTAATGTCAAGCGTCGAACGATAATGTGCTTGAAGCATGAAAAAACGGACAACCATTGGCGAATATCCTTTGGTAACGTGTTCCGAATCGCCTGTAAAAAGCTGTGGCGGCGAAATGGTATTGCCATCAGATTTTGACATTTTTTTACCATTCAACAACAACATATTGGCGTGCATCCACAGTTTTGCACCGCTGTGATTGCAAGCACCGACGTTTTGCGCAATTTCGTTTTCATGGTGTGGAAACTTCAAATCGTTGCCGCCGCCGTGAATGTCAAAAGTTTCGCCCAAGTATTTACGACTCATCGCTGAACACTCTAAATGCCAACCCGGGAAGCCAACTGACCACGGCGATTTCCAACGCATCAGATGTTCAGGCGAAGCCTTCATCCATATCGCAAAATCGGCTGGATGGCGTTTTTCGTCTTGTTTTTTAAGATTATCACGTGTTTCTGATATCAAATCCTCAACGATACGCCCTGACAAATTGCCATAAACGCCCTTGACTTGAATGAATTTTGGCACATCGAAATAAACAGAGCCGTTGGCTTCGTAGGCAAAACCGTTGTTCACAATTTCCTCAACCATTTCGATTTGTTCAGGAATATGACCAGTTGCACGTGGTTCGATAGACGGCGGTAAAGCATTGAAAATACGCATCATATCGTGGAAACCATTGGTGTATTTCGAAGCTACTTCCATTGGTTCGAGTTGTTCGATGCGGGCGCGTTTCATCATTTTGTCCTCCGCATCGGGTTGTTCGCCATCGCCTTCGAGATGTCCGACATCGGTGACATTTCGGACGTAACGGACTTTATAGCCGAGATGTAGCAAATGACGATAAATTACATCGAAATTGACAAACGTGCGGCAATTGCCGAGATGCACATCATTGTAAACGGTCGGTCCGCAGACGTACATGCCGACACGTCCTTCGTGGATAGGGGTGAAAACTTCTTTTTCGCCAGTGAGCGAATTATAAATTTTGAGTTCTGTATTCGATTTCATGCCGCAAAGTTAGGAATTGAAAAATGAGAATTGGTGTTATTTTTTACGGCAAAAAAAGTAAAAGTTGTCTTTTGACATAAAAAATACTGAAGGGGGCAAAAATTGCTTGTAAAAAGAACAGTTTCTAAACATTTTTATAAAAAACTGTGTTTAGACTTCTAACTTTGCAACGAAATAAAAATTATTGTTTAATCGGTTCAGACGCTGAACTTTAAACTCAGTTAGTTATGTATTATCAAATTCCACAACAATCGCAATATCCCGAGCATCTGACAGCTCCTATGGCTGCGGAACTCACAGATAATGGCTTTGAAAGCCTGCACACTGCCGAAGATGTCGAAAAAGTCCTCGACAATACTGAGGGGTCTGTTTTTGTCATTGTCAATTCTGTTTGCGGATGTGCGGCGCGTAATGCTCGTCCTGCGGCTGTCATATCTACTCGTGACGGTAAAGTGCCAGATAAAATGGTAACGGTCTTTGCAGGTGTTGACAGCGAAGCCGTTTCAAAAGTAAGAGATTACTTTTTGCCTTATCCACCATCATCCCCTTCAATGGGTTTATTCAAAGATGGCAAATTGGTTCATTTCATTGAGCGTCACCACATTGAAGGTCGCCCTGCGGAAGCGATTGCGATGAATCTTAAAAAAGCATTTGAGACTTATTGCTAATTCTTAATTGCTTGAAAATCAAATGGCTGTAAGACTTCACTTGTCATACAGCCATTTGTCATTTCACTAATTCACAACTTTATGGTTTCTTAGTATCCGTCATTCTAACAGTCGGATATTTGATCCCCAATTGTTCTAAATACGATTTGTATTTTGTTGGGTCATAATAATATTTCTTCATTTCAGGGCGGAACTTTGCCATCACATCTGTATTGATCGTAATGGCTGGTTTATCCGTTGGTGATATGAGTGGCTCGTATTTTGTCTCTTTAGTTTGTTCCGTTTTGTAATATTCCCAAGCATTTTCGATGATTTTTGGGTCATTGAGCATGTCTAAAAGGGTCAAAGCCTCAACTTTTGCACCTGCCGTAATGCCTTTGTGAGCGATTGGTGTTGCCATTGACACCGCATTTGCCCAATGGTGACCAGGCAAACTGGGGATGTTGGACGGATAACCCAAGACGATGGTTGGCAAAGACCAAGAAATATCAGCAATATCATCTGACCCACCCCCCATAGAGCTGCGGACTTCCAAAGTGGAGTCAATTTTCGTCGAAAGCCCATCTTGAACAGGCGATTCTAACTCTTTTTGTAGCGCTTTTGCCAAAGTTTGGTCGGCATCTGACCAAGTTGGCATACCCACTCGCTTGATGTTTTCATAAGCGGTTTCGGCAATAGGCTTACTAAAATGCCCTGGCCAAGCACAACCGACGACTTCCCAAGAGACTTTTGTGTCGGTCATCATGGCAGCACCTTGCGCAATGCGTTTGCCAGCTTCAAACAATTCTTTGATTCGTGGATAGGTTCTTTCTCTAAAAAAATACCAAACAGAGGCTTTTGAAGGCACAACATTGGGTTGGTCACCACCATTAACAATGACGTAGTGTGAGCGTTGTGTAGGCAATAAGTGCTCACGCTTGTAATTCCAGCCCACATTCATCAATTCTACACCATCGAGAGCCGATTTGCCGCGCCAAGGATTCATTGCGGCATGTGCTGCTTCGCCTTCAAAATGAAATTTGACGCTGACCAAACCATTGCCACCATTATCGCCATATTTGACAGCTAATTGGTTGTTGACATGCGTAAAAATGCAAGCATCTACATTTTTGAAAAACCCATCACGGACGTAATACGCCTTTGCGCCAACCAATTCTTCTGCAATACCGGGCCAGACCATCAATGTGCCAGGTATTTTTTCACGTTCCATAATTTTTTTCATCACCAGAATAGCTGTGATGTTTAAGGCTTGACCAGAGTTATGCCCTTCGCCATGACCCGGTGCGCCATCAATGAGTGGGTCGTGGTAAGCAACGCCTGGCTTTTGAGATGCTTTGGGAATACAGTCCACATCAGAACCGATAGCGATGACAGGTTTGCCATTTCCCCAACGAGCGATCCAAGCAGTGGGGATACCTGCAATGTTTTTTTCAATCGTAAAACCTTCTTTTTCAAGAATATTGGTCAAGTATTTAGACGTTTCCCATTCTTGAAAACCGAGTTCAGCGAAGCTGAAAATCATATCGTTCATTTCCGCCGTTTGGTCGTGACGTTTTTCAACTTCGGTCATGATTTCCTTTTTCAAGGCTTCCAATTTTTCAGGCGTGAAACGGGTTTGGGCGTTACTTTGCTGGCTAAACGCCAATAATAGCCCAATGAGTGCGTAGAAACTTTTCATGCGTGGTTTGATTTTAGATGAAAGAATATAAATCGTTATCGTGAAAATACTTTCTCCAACTTCGCACCTGTCCATTTGTACAAAGTGATTTTATATTTTTGATTTTTGGTTTTAAAATCAACTTGACCGTTGTGCGTCACTTCTTCCATTTCAGCGGTATCTTCTGTTACCAAAACATGACCGCCAATGCCACCTTTGTCGTAAGGTAAAATATAATTTTCAGAACCATAACCCGCACCTGCCGACGAGGAGCTAACCGTTTCAATCAAACGCACCAATTTCGACCCCTCAGTAAAAAAGATTAAATTGTCGCCTTGTGCATAATCGCAAGCACCATAAGTCATTTCGACAGATAACACTTGTTTTACCTTGTCAAAGCCACCGCTTTTTAACGACAAACTCAACTCATAACCGATATCACCAACACTTTGGAATTCCGTTTTAGCGATTTCTTTTCCGTTTTTAGCGGCGCGGACTTGTATCGTTACTTTGTAGTCTTTTTCGTTATACGAAGACATTCCTGCGAGGAAAGTGATGTCATGCCCCACTTCTTCCTGAGTTGTCATGACAACAGTGGTCAAAATGCCACTCCAGATATAACCTGTTTGTGCTCCTGCGGAAATGCGAAACCAAGGCGCTCTAAAGCCATTTAAGGTCAAAGAATCGGTCGTTCTTTCCAAAATTGTTACTTTGGTTGCGATGGGCAATTGTGCGATAGTCGCTGCCTTTGTCGAAGGTTTATCCCTTAAATTGGCATCGCTGACAAGGACATAAGCCTCTTTTACATCATCATTTTCATTAAACATCAACCAGCCCGAAGCTTTATTGACTTCTTCTTGTGCTTGTGCAACAACATAAAAGAGTACGAGGGAAATTGTAAAAAGAATCTTTTTCATATTGGTGAATTTTAAATTTTTGTAAAAAAAAGTAACCCAAAGTCTATTTAAAAATAAAGAGCAATAAAATTATTTTTTGTTGACACCCGAAAGGAAAGGCACAAAACGAAATTTTTCAAAAGCCTGTTCTTCAAATTCTGTTTCTGACAGGCGTGTGATTTTGTACATACGCTGCCCTTCTTCTCCACCAACAGGAATGACCATGAAGCCACCGACAGCTAATTGCGCTTTCAAAGCCTCTGGTACTGAGGGGGCGGCTGCGGTAACGATGATGCGGTCATAAGGTTCAAATTCGGGTAAACCGGCTGAACCATCTCTGAAAAAACAACGAATATTGGGCAAGCGAAGCTCTTTTAAGAAGTTTTTTGTTTTCAAATACAATTCTTCTTGTCGTTCAACAGTATAAACTCTTGCACCTAAAAGGGATAAAATACCTGCTTGATAGCCCGAACCTGTGCCAATTTCAAGCACTTTTTGCCTTTTTTGAACATCTAAAAGCCGCGTCATATAAGCGACAGTGAAAGGTTGACTGATGGTTTGCTCGTTGCCAATCGGAAAGGCTTTGTCGGTATATGCCCATTCTTCAAAGGCTTTTTCAAGGAAAAAATGGCGGGGTAGTGTCGTCATCGCCTCCAAAACACGTTCATCGTCTATACCTTTTGCCCGCAACTCTTCGATGAGTTGTCGGCGCAAACCTTTATGTCTGTATGAATCTTGCATGATTGTATTGTTGTATGGCTATATTGTTGAGTTGTTGTATATGGTTATATTGTTGAATTGTTTACTAAAACAATTCAACAATATAACCATACAACAATTCAACCCTTTAACTTCTTATCTCTTTTAATTAAAATATAACTGGCAACGATACCGATGATAAAAAACAACACGGCTATCAATTCAGCTTGTGTCATTTTAAAACTGGGCGTATCAATCAACTTATCATTAACGCGTATTTTTTCTATGAAAAAACGCTCAATACCGTTCAAAATCAAGTAAATCATAAACAAAACACCGTGCGTACTGATGCGTTTGCGGATAGACCATAAGAAAAAACCGATGCCTAAAGCCATAATAACTTCATAAAAAGGCGTTGGATAAACAGGTATGGGCAAATGATGATTGTGCAACGCCGTCAAACCTTCAATCGGAATGCCCGAATCTACGACGTTACGCGGATAGTCAAATGACCACATCCATGGTGGTAAAAACCAACCACTCGGCATGGGCGCGGCATCAATGCCCCAATCGCCGTCACCTGCCAACTGGCAACCGATGCGCCCTACGCCGTAGGCAAACATCAAAGCGGGCGCAACGGCATCCATCATATAAATGGGATTCATTTTGAGCTTCTTTTTCACAAACCAATAAACGCCGATAAAACCGCCAATGAGTCCACCATAGATTGCAATGCCCGAACCACTGAAAAAAGTGTGGATGGGGTCATTGAAAAAGGCTTTAATATTATCCATACTTTCCAAAATGGCAAAAATCTTTGCACCCAACAAGCCTGAAATAGCGGCAACCATCGTTATGTCACCTACACGCTCATGCGGAAAAGCCATTTTCATATTGCCTTTTTCGTCTTTGACAGGTTGGGCTTCGAAAAGCCCTTGGTCGGCTTTGCGTTTCAATTCTAAATATAAAGCGTAGGCAGCTGTCAAGAATGCCAAGGCGAGGAACAAACCAAAGGTCTGAATATATTGCGCCCAATTGTCATAAGACGTGCCGAATAGGTCGTGAAGGATGTAGGATAGGTTTGGATACATTGAAATATAATCGTTTATAAATTAAGCCAAAATATACTGAGGGGGGGTATTTTGCGTAAAAGTAAAAACGATTCAGTGGATACCGAATCGTTTTTAAAGAAATTACAGTTTTTATATTAAAAAGCCTTGGGCTTGATAGTTTTTATACATTTTTATGTCCCAAAAAGAGGAAATACTGAGGGGGAATCTTCAAACATCAAACCAAAACAGCCATTGCTAATTGTGCTTTGACATCGCCATCGTCATTAAAATCATTTAAATCAACAGGCAGAATAAAATTAGTAAGCAACTCATTTTCCCCATTTTTAGGCAATTCAATTTTAATATAATTGTCCGTAAAACCTGTCAAAAAGGCACTATTTTTATGTTTTTCAAACAAAACTTCTCGTGTTTGACCTAAAAATTGTTGGTAGAAAGCACGTCGTTTTTTTTCTGATAAAATCCTAAGCATTTCATTACGCTCACGACGCTTGTGCATCGGCACAGAGTTTTCCATGTCATTTGCAGGCGTATTTGGACGTTCTGAATATGTGAATACGTGCAAATAACTGATGTCAAGGCTGTTGATAAAACGATAGGTTTCTAAAAAATCCTCATCCGTTTCGCCTGGGAAACCGACTATTACGTCCACACCAATACAGGCATGAGGCATCAATGTTTTTATCGTTTCCAAACGGCTTGCATATAATTCCCGTTTGTAACGCCGCTTCATTTGTTGCAATTGTTTATTATTGCCTGACTGTAAAGGAATATGAAAATGCGGCATAAAACGTTGAGAATCAGCGACAAACGAAATGATTTCATTCGTCAACAGATTCGGTTCTATGCTCGAAATGCGGAAGCGGTTGATGCCTTCCACTTTGTCCAATTCTTTTATCAAATCAATGAAAAGGGCTTCTTTTTTTACCCTTGTGCCTTCAATTACCTCTGTACCGTTGCCAAAATCGCCAATATTCACACCCGTCAGTACAATTTCTTTTACACCCATTTCTGCGATTTTATGGGCATTCGCCACAACGCTTTCGACAGTATCGGAACGGCTTTTACCACGTGCCAAAGGAATGGTACAAAAAGTACATTTGTAATCACAACCGTCTTGCACTTTCAAAAAAGAACGGGTGCGGTCACCAAACGAAAAGGCATTGTGAAAGGTATTGACTTCTTTGATTTCACCCGCCGAAACCATGCCTTTGCCTTGTGCTTTGGTGAGTGTATCTATATAATCAACGATTTTGAACTTCTCTCCTGCGCCTAACACTAAATCAACACCAGGGATATCTGCGATTTCTTGTGGCTTCAACTGCGCATAACAACCGACGACAACAACAAATGACTGAGGGGTATGCCGCAACGCTCGCCGCACGATTTGACGACATTTTTGGTCTGCAAAATCGGTAACGCTACACGTATTAATAACATACACATCAGCCCCTGCGTCAAACTCATTGACAAAGAAGCCGTTGTCCTCAAAAAGCCGTTGAATGGAAGAGGTTTCAGAATAGTTGAGTTTGCAACCCAATGTATGAAAAGCGACAGATTTTGGTGTAGCCATTTTTGTTAATCGTTAATCGTTGTTCGTTAGTTCGTTAATCGTTAGTTCGTTAATCGTTAATCGGTCAAACATTTTGCTCCCGAATATACGAATAACGATTAACGAATAACGATTGACGAACTAACGAGACTTCGGACGTGGGCGTTTGCCACCGCCACCCATTGTGTTGCGGAAGCCGGGGCGTGACATAGCGGCTTTGACTTGACCTTTTTGCTTCATGGCTTCGTCAAATTCCTTGATTTGTTCTTTTATCATCGGCTCCGTCACTTTGAGGGCTTTGAGTTGACGATAAAAGTTTTCGGCTGCGGGCCAGTTGTTTTTCATCAAACGGAAGTTGGTGAGTGCCAAAAGCACCATTGCTTTCTCGTTATCGCTTGGCAAACCGATTTTTTGAGCCTTTATGTAATGCTCTTCTGCTATCACATATTCTTTTTGTTGACTGTAAATGGTGCCTTTCAACAACCAGAAATACGCCCGATTTGCTGTATAAAGCCATTGTGGGAAGTAGGTCATATTCAATCGTTGGTCAGCTGCCATGAAGTCACCTGTTTGCAACATCATTGCTGCCGATTGCACTGTTCCAAGCAAAATATAACCGACGATTAGGATGATACCTGCTAAAAGGAACGGAAATGCCCACCAAAAGCCCCAGATAAATGCTGCGGCTGTGCCACCAATCAAAAACACGGCGATAAGCGCGAAACGAAGATAAATATTGATAGAAAACATCATGGCTTTCAGATTTTTAATTGTAAATTTTAGAAATTGACCGCAAAGGTAGAAAAAAATTAATGATGAACGATGAATGATAAATGATGAATTGTGGCAGCTAACCTTAGATATTCATCATTTTTTAAGAATGTCGCCTCGATTGAGCAAAATATAATTGCCTTTTACATCCAAATAGACCCCCTCAGTAAAAATGCGTTTGAAATGGTTATTGAAGAAGGCATCTGAATTTTTCTTATCTTTTTTAGAATAGGAGAGTTTGTTGAACAGCAAAATGCCATTGGGGGAGAGCATTTTTTTCAAATTTACAAGGAAATCCTCGTGTTCCAGTTCCGTCGGCACTTCGTCATCGAGGAAAACATCCATACATATCATATCGTATTTCTTTTTCGAAAATGCGGCAAAAGTCGCTGCGTCGGACAGTTGAAATTCGATACCCGATTGAATATCAGGCACAACGTAGGTGTTTGCTAACCTCAAAATTTCAGGGTCAATCTCAACGGCAGTGTAGTAGTACTTTTTTTGAAACATCGTTTCCAATATCAAGGGAATACTGCCGAGTCCAAAACCGAGAATCAAAACGTCTTTGATTTCAAGCCTATCGAGGTCAATTTGTTCAAAGGCTTTTGTAAAATTATCGTACAAATCGCCATAGCTATAAATGGCGTTTGCCGTCACAAGCTGATAGCGTCCACGGCTCAAAACGACTCGTAAATAAGGATTGTACCCGCTTCCTGTTGTCTCGACGTGAACGGTTTTTATATAACTCAAAAGGCGACGCCAAAGTGGTTGATTCATTTATTTTTCCTTGTTTTTTAAAAATACTTTCCTAATCCAGTTAGGCACAATGACAGCACCCGCCGCTAAATAAAGATAATACGACATCAACCGCCATATCAAAGCAATGACCGTTGCGACTTCAAGATTTGAAATAAAATCATGTAAAAATGGGAAAAACAGTCCTTCCGCAATCCCCGCCCCGCCAGGTGTCGGTGACAAAGCCATAATGATAAACATCGCTTGAAGACGTGAATAAAGCAGCACTTGTCGCCCAAAATCCATAACAGTATGGTCAATACCATATATAAGGCATGAAATGAGGATAAACTTACACGTCCACGCCACCCAAGTTGCGCCAAAAGCCGCTAAGTGTTGTTTCCAACCAATATTTTTCATGTCTTTGGAAGCGAGGACAATTTCGGCACCCAATTTTTGCATCCGTTCTCGAAACCGTTTAAGAAATGGAATCCGCGTTGCGCCAACCAAAAAACGTTTGATAAGCGTTGGATTGATGAATAAACCATAAAAAAGAAACAACCCATAAGTCACCATGCCTGCGTAAGACAGAAAAAACAAACGTGATTCCCAATTGGCATCTGAAAGGCTTTCCATGTACGGACGAATGACTTTTGCGCCATTTATGGCAAAAAGAAGTGGAAAAGTGCCAACAAAAAACAAGGTATCAAGGACCACTTTATATAAAACGATGGTTGTTGTGCGTGCTGCGGACAGTCGTTCATGCGTCAAAACAAAGAGTGAAACTGCCGAACCGCCGACCGTTGTAGGCGTAATACAGAGACTAAATTCAAAAATAAGGACGAGTTCAATACACTTAACAAAGCTAAAATGCCCTTGTGCCAATATCCACATACGCACTGAAAATGCCAAGTGCCGCACAACCATCAAGGCAAAAGCCAATAAAATCCAACCAAAAGTTGCCACAGACCAGTGAATTTGGCGTATTTTTTCAAAATCAAAATTGCGCAGCACCAACCACGCCACAACACCCAAACCCAGCAGAATCGGTAAAATCATACGCGACGCACGAAGCGAGTGCAGCACATTGCGCTGTTCTTCTGAAAGCTGTTCTATGTCGTCTTTAGGTGGTGTCTGACTCATGCTGCCAAGATAGAGAGATTTTTGAATTTAAAGGCGGTCATTTCTTTTGCTTTTAAAAAAGTGCATACAAAGCGTTTTTTTTTAAACTATTCATACCTTTGCGCCGTAAAACCCTAATAAACCCTGTAAATGTACTGAGGGGGGGCAATTTTCCACCTTTCTAATTCTATATTTTATAAAAAAATTAAAACAAAAATTCATTTATGCCTTATTTATTCACATCAGAATCCGTTTCAGAAGGTCATCCGGATAAAATTTCCGACCAAATTTCAGATGCACTTATTGATAATTTCCTTGCTTTCGACCCTTCATCAAAAGTGGCTTGTGAAACACTTGTCACAACAGGTTTAGTTGTTTTGGCAGGCGAAGTTAAAACGAAAACCTATCTCGACGTTCAAAGTATTGCACGCGAGGTGATTCGCAAAATTGGTTATACGAAGTCAGAATACATGTTTGAAGCCGATTCTTGCGGTATTCTTTCAGCCATTCACGAGCAAAGTGCCGACATCAATCAAGGTGTTGAGCGCAAAAGCCCAGAAGAACAAGGTGCAGGCGACCAAGGTATGATGTTCGGTTATGCAACAAGCGAAACGGACAATTATATGCCTTTGGCTTTGGATTTGGCGCATAAACTCCTTATCGAATTGGCGGCAGTGCGTCGTGAAGGTAAAGAAATGACGTATTTGCGCCCAGATGCGAAATCACAAGTTACGATTGAGTATTCTGACGACAACCAACCGCAACGTATTGATACGATTGTACTTTCGACACAACACGATGATTTTGCAGAAGAAGCCGCGATGCAAGCAAGAATCCAAGCAGATGTCATCAATATCCTCATTCCACGCATCAAATCGCAGATGAAAGAGGAAATTAAAGCCCTTTTCACGGACGACATCATTTATCACGTCAACCCAACAGGTAAATTCGTTATCGGTGGACCACACGGCGATACAGGTTTGACAGGTCGTAAAATCATCGTGGATACTTATGGCGGCAAAGGCGCACATGGTGGCGGTGCTTTTTCGGGCAAAGACCCTTCAAAAGTTGACCGTTCTGCAGCTTATGCTACGCGTCATATCGCTAAAAACTTGGTTGCAGCAGGTTTGTGCGACGAAGTTTTGGTACAAGTTTCTTACGCTATCGGTGTTGCAAAACCGATGGGTATTTACGTTAACACGTATGGTACTTGCAAAAAGAAAAAAATGTCTGATGGTGAAGTGGCTCAAATCGTCGAAAAATTGTTCGACATGCGCCCTTATGCCATTGAAAAACGCTTGAAATTGCGTTCGCCGATGTATTCTGAAACAGCTGCTTATGGTCACATGGGTCGCCAAAATGAAATCGTCGAAAAGACATTTTCAACGCCTGATGGCAAGACAAAAACAATGAAAGTTGAGCTTTTTACTTGGGAAAAACTCGATTATGTTGAAAAAGTAAGAAAAGCGTTCCGTTTGCGGAAGTAATCTTTTCAAACAGTTTAATAAAAAACGCCCGTTCAAACCAGTAATTTGAGCGGGCGTTTCCGTTTGTTTTTGTTCAAAAATTATTCACAACCTTGTCGCTTGCGCGTATCAATGATGTATTGAATTTTCCAAAGACCATCCATTTTTACCAATTGAAACGAATTCGCACCACAATGACTGAACTGCCCTTTGAAGTAAAACTTATAAGGTGTCCAAACCGATGCCAATGCACCGTCTATTTCAACCGTCTTAAACTCGATGCGTTCATAGGCATTGCCTTTTTCTTCTTTGGCAATGAAACGTATGAAATCATCTACATTTTCCGTTTTGACAGACACCGCCCCCTCTTTAGAGCGTGCAATCGTCTGAAAAATGACCCCCTCAGTAATTGTTGACCGAATGAGTGCCGTATCGCCTGTTTTCATGCCTTCAAAAAAATGATTGATGGTCATCTTTACGGAGTCAGTAGCCGTTGCTTGAGCCATTGTTTTTGAAAACGGCAAAAACAGCATTGTTATAAAAATGAATTCTTTCATGTTGTTTCGTTTTTTGTTAGTTAGTAATGGGCAAAACCATGTCATTTTTCAATGGGCGTTACCCATTGCTAACGCATTACGCTCTTTCAGAGCTTTTAGGAAGTTTTTCACTTCCCACTTTTCACTTAACCCGATACCAGGTTTGTGTTCTGTAAAAGGGTCCTATCCAGCCACGTACTTTCAATTCGTTGCTATTGCCATTTTCAAACCACATGCTGCACGTGTATTCTTTACCTTTTTCAGGGTCGAGGATTTTACCACCTTTCCAAGTTGAGCCACTGGCATACATATCGCGTACAATCATCATTTGCATGACTTTTTGTCCTTTTCGCCAGTCTGTACATTTATCACATACGCGATTTGGGTCGGTGTCTTTTCGCAAAAAAGCAATGACTTTGCCGTACATTTTGCCATTTTCTTGATATAATTGGACATTGGATTTGGCTTCGCCCGTTTCGTCGTCAATAGATTTCCAAACGCCGATTGGCGATTGAGCTTGTAATCCTAAAAAGAGGCAGGCGAACACGCCAAGCAATAAGAACTTCTTCATTCTGTAATTGATTTGTTTTTAATGAGTAAATTGATTTTATAGTTAGAAATCGAACAAAAAAACGGTAAATCTTTTTAAAAACAGACTATTTTACTTTTTTTATGAAAAAAATAACAAAAATACCCCCCTCAGTAAAAAGGCACTTACAACGCCTTAAATGCCTTCTTTTTCTAAAAAATTAAAAAAAAACAAAATGAAATTTGGTCACATCGAGAAAACGGCATACGTTTGCACCCAATAAAATCAATCAGACAATGACGCGCCCTTTCGCAAATACATTTAGCTTTTTTTATTTTTACTTTTACACTACCAGTAAGAGGAGCTACTTATTTGCGCGGCGATAAAAAATATACGCTTAAAAGATGCAAAAAGGAGTTCCTCAACGGGGACTCCTTTTTTTGTTTTTGTGCGAATACTATGTTCGGGGAACTTTCAAAGTTCCCCGAACATGAAGCAAATCAAACATCAGAAAAAAAAATAGCGTAAACCATTGATTATCAAACAGTATTCAAAAGAATCGTCAACAACATGGACTTGGATTATCAAGAAATAAAAGACAAAGAGCTTGTCGCACAAAGCAATGGACAAGCCACAAAATTGCTGAAAGTTGCCATTCAAGGCGTAGAGGGTGCTTTCCACGAAATAGCGGCAAGGCGTTTTCATAATGCAGCCGATATAGATGTCGTGCCAGCCGACACCTTCGATATTTTGATTCAGCAAGTGGAATCAGGCGAAGCAGATTCAGCAGTTATGGCGATTGAAAATACAATTGCAGGGAGTTTGTTGCGAAATTATAATCTTTTGAATAACAGTAAGTTACGTATTCGAGGCGAAGTTTTTTTAAGGATAAAACAAAACCTAATGGCTTTGCCAGGCATCCAAATCAAAGACCTCAAAGAAGTTCACAGCCACCCCATCGCCTTGCAACAATGCGAAGAATTTTTTGATAAATATCCGCATATCCGTCTTGTAGAAGCCCATGATACGGCTTTGGTTGCCAAAGAAATTAGAGAAAAAGGTCTGAAAAAAATTGGCGCAGTCGGCTCTGTTTTGGCAGCCGAAATTTATAATTTGAACATCCTTGCACCGAGTATTGAGACCTATAAAAAGAATTTCACTCGTTTTTTATACATCACAAAGGAAAATCATGAGGAGTCTATTATGCCCGATTTCGATAAAGTTTCCCTTGTTTTTTCTACGAATCATACGGTTGGTAGCCTTTACAAAGCCCTTGAAGTCTTGTCGCGCAACAATTGTAATTTAACAAAAATTCAATCTGCGCCCATTATGGATAAGCCGTGGGAGTATATGTTTTTCTTAGATTTTACATTGGGTACTTATTCTAATTATCCACAAGCGATGTTGGAATTGCATCGTGTTGTAGGTGAGATTAAAGTGTTGGGTGAATACAGAAGCGGTGAATATTTCGAGTAGTTTTATTTTTAAAATATTGAATACCAATTAATTATGAGCATTAAAGTTGCGAGTCGTTTAGATTCCATTCACGAATATTATTTTTCAAAAAAGCTAAAAGAAATTGCTGATTTGAATGCAGCAGGTAAAAACGTGCTGAATCTCGGTATTGGTTCGCCCGATTTGCCCCCCTCAGTACCAGCGATTGAAAAACTCGTCGAAACGGCTCGATTGCCGACAAGTCATGCCTATCAAGGTTATGTGGGCGTTTTGGCTTTGCGTGAAGCGATGTCTGTTTTTTACAAAAAACACTACGACGTTTCGCTCAATCCCGTGAATGAAATATTGCCTTTGTTGGGTTCAAAAGAAGGCATTATGCACATCTGTATGACCTATTTGGAGACAGGCGACGAAGCATTATTGCCCAATCCAGGCTATCCAACCTACCGTGCAGCCGTCACTTTGGCAGGTGCAAAATGTGTGGATTACAACTTGACAGAAACAAACGGTTGGTTGCCCGACCTTGAAAAATTGGCGAAACAGGACTTGTCAAAAGTCAAATTGATGTTCGTCAATTATCCGCACATGCCGACAGGCGCACAAGGCACAAAAGCCTTTTTTGAAGAACTCGTGGCTTTCGCAAAACAGCATAATATATTGGTTATCAATGATAATCCGTATAGTTTTATTTTGAATGACCACCCCCTCAGTATTTTGTCGGTTGATGGCGCAAAAGACATTGTATTAGAATTAAATTCGCTATCAAAAAGCCATAATATGGCAGGTTGGCGTGTGGGTCTATTGGCAGGCAAAGCCGAATTTTTAAACGATGTTTTGCGTTTCAAATCGAATATGGATTCGGGTATGTTCCTACCTGTTCAAATTGCCGCTATCGAAGCCTTGAAAGCGGATAAGGAATGGTATTTAGATTTGAATGATGAATATCGTCGTCGTCAGCAAAAGGTATTTGTGCTGTTAAGTTTGTTGGGTTGCACTTTCGATGAACGTCAAACGGGTATGTTCGTTTGGGCAAAAATACCCCCTCAGTACAAGACAGGTTTTGAGCTGTCAGATGAGATTTTGCATGGTGCAAATGTCTTTATAACGCCTGGTGGCATTTTTGGGAATCAAGGCGATGGGTATATTCGGTCGTCGTTGTGTGCGCGGGAGTCGGTTTTTGAGGAGGCGATTGAGCGAGTAAAAGTGTTTCATAAACAATTGATTGTCAAATAATAAAGTATGATAGTTAGTATAGTCGGTATTGGTCTCATCGGCGGTTCAATCGCAATTGGTCTCTACGAATCGGGTTTTGCAACCGAAATAATTGGTGTCGAAGCATCAGCAGAACATGCTCAAAAAGCATTGGATTTAGGTTTGGTTAACCGCATTTTACCACTTGACGAAGCGATTGCAGCGAGCGATATTGTCATCGTCGCAACGCCTGTGAACAGTTTGACGACTTTGCTGCCGCATATTTTGGACAAAGTGGATAAGCAAATTGTGATGGATGTCGGTTCTACGAAAGTCAATATCATGGAAGCGGTACGGTCGCACCCAAAACGTGCCAATTTTATTGCGACACACCCGATGGCAGGAACGGAATTTTCAGGACCACAAGCCGCTGTGCAGAAGTTGTTTGAAGATAAAGTGTGTGTTTTGTGCGATATTGAACAAAGCAGTGAAGAAGCACGCAATACAGCAGAAGCAATGTATAAGTCGTTGAAAATGAACACACTGTATATGAACGCAGAAAGCCATGACGTGCATACGGCTTATGTGAGTCATATTTCACACATATCGAGTTTCGCTTTGGCTTTAACCGTTTTGGAAAAGGAGCACGACGAAAATGCCATTTTCAACTTAGCAAGCGGTGGTTTTCGCTCATCTGTGCGTTTGGCAAAATCGAATCCAGAGACATGGATTCCGATTTTTGAACAAAACCGCGACAATGTTTTGGACGTTTTGGACGAGCACATACATATATTGAGTACGATGCGGTCGCATTTGATAAAACGCCGTTTTACTGATTTTTACGCCATGATTGAAAAGGCGAATGATATTAAGCGGATTTTGAAGTGAGATACTGTCCGAATGGACTCCTTCGGTGAGGGGACGTTGGCAATCGGATTTTTGGAAAAATTGGATTTTCAAAAGAAGGGGAATATGCCTAAATTGCGAGCCTTTTTAAACAAAAATAAGGGAAAATAAAGCATTTATACAAAGGGGTTAAAACGAAGCAATAACAATTTTTAAAATATAGCAATCAGTTTTTTATCAAAAAAAAGAAAAAAATCATGGATTTAAAACCTTTTTTAGAAGTACAGACAAAACGCCCGTTCCTCATCGCAGGACCTTGTTCGGCAGAGACCGAAGGGCAAGTTATGAGTATCGCACGCGATTTGGCGGCACAAGGCAATGTTGACCTTTTCCGCAGTGGCATCTGGAAACCGCGTACACGTCCGGGTATGTTTGAAGGCGTAGGCAGCGAAGGCTTGAAATGGCTTAAACGCGTCAAAGAAGAGACAGGTTTGCGCACGACGGTGGAAGTTGCGAATGCACACCACGTCTATGAAGCCTTGAAATTTGGCGTTGACGTATTGTGGATTGGCGCACGGACGACGGTAAACCCGTTTTCAGTGCAGGAAATCGCTGATGCTTTGCGTGGCGTTGACATTCCTGTGATGATTAAAAACCCAATTAATCCCGATTTGGAATTGTGGTTGGGTGCTTTTGAACGCTTGAACAAAGTGGGTATTACACGTATGGCAGCGATTCACCGTGGCTTTTCATCGGCTGCAAAAACGCAGTACCGCAATGTGCCACATTGGGACATTGCGATTGAATTGATGCGTCGTTTGCCCAATTTGCCTGTTATTGGCGACAATTCACACATTTGTGGCAACCGTCACATGTTGGCAGAAGTGGCGCAAGAAATGATGGATTTGAACTTTGATGGTTTGATTACAGAAGTTCACTGCAATCCTGACGAAGCGTGGTCTGATGCTAAACAGCAAATCACACCACCTGTTTATAAAGAATTGATTGATAATTTGGTGTTGCGTGCAGAAAAAGACGCGGGTTTCTTGAACTCAATCGAGTCTTTGCGTGTACGTATTGACGAAGTAGATAACGAATTGTTGACTTTGCTTGGTAAACGTATGCAGTTTGCAGAAGAGATTGGAGATTACAAAAAGCGTAATAGTATTGCTATATTACAAACCAGCCGTTGGAACGAGATTTTGAATTCAGCTGTTCAAAAAGGTCGTCAACAGGGTTTGAGCGATGAGTTTGTTATTCAGTTGTTGACAGCGATTCACCAGGAGTCTATTCGTCACCAAACTTTGGTGATGAATGCACATGATGAAAAAGTAGCTGAAACATCTTTGGCAACAGCGAAGTAATATTGTTGTCAAATAGCATATCAAGGGCAAAAGACACCCCTCAGTATCGAGCAATCGTTGGGGTGTTTTTTGCCTTTTTTATTTTTTTTAAGAAGGAAATACCTTGTTTATGGTATTTTTAAAAAAATAATAGGAAAAAAAGAAGTTTAAATAGATGGAAAATTGCAATTATTTTTCACAATGCCATATTCTTGTAGGTTAATTTTATGTTGATAGTCAATTGTTTATGACTTAAAAATGCATAAATTTAACTAAAAATAAATAGAACAATGCCCTTAAAATGTCTTTGGCAGAACAGAAAAGGAATCTCATCTTTGTAACATGTTCAAGGATATGTTCATGGGATTATTCTTTTTGCTGTCGCCAGCAAGCCGTAGTTCATTCAAATTTCAGTAGCAAAGCAAAACAAACGTAGTTTTCGGCGAAATGCCACAATGAGAAAACTATACAGACACTATGGAGCGTCCTCATTATCGGTGGGGATACTAACATGGATAATTTAAAACAAACACCTACGGCTTGCTGATGGCGATTTTTTTTGAAACAAAGTGACGATTAGAGAAAACAACACTCGAACAAACATTAGAAAAACATAAAAAATACTTCTGTTTTGTCGTTAAAAAATTAATAAATTCGGTTTACGAGTTAAGAAATATGTTCATGGGATTATAATTTGTTGTGGCGGGCTTTGCATGGATGCAGCCCGTTTTTTTATGCCCAAAACGGTGTTTGCACCCTTGCAATTGCCAATGTTTTTAAGAATTGAAGCCTTTGAGTGAAGTAAATATTGTAATTTTACCCTTTCTGGACTCGTTGATACTGAGGGGTTAAAAAACAAAGGAAATTTGACAAGAATTATGGCTGATATTATACAACTACTACCAGACTCTATTGCCAACCAAATTGCTGCGGGTGAAGTGATACAACGTCCAGCCTCTGCAGTCAAGGAACTTTTGGAAAATGCGATAGATGCGGGGGCAAGTTCCATAAAATTGATACTGAAAGATGCGGGGAAAACCTTGATACAGGTCATTGACGATGGTTGTGGTATGTCTGAAACCGATGCACGTATGAGTTTTGAACGCCATGCCACATCGAAAATTAGAACTTCTGAAGATTTGTTCAATATTCGTACTATGGGTTTTCGGGGCGAGGCTTTAGCTTCAATTGCTTCTATTGCCCAAGTAGAACTGCGCACACATAGGCGGACAGATGAATTAGGAACTAAAATTGTTATAGAAGGCTTTGAATTGAAAATACAAGAACCTTGTCAGACGCCTGCTGGGACGAATTTTCAAATCAAAAACTTGTTTTATAATGTGCCTGCAAGACGTAATTTCTTAAAATCCAATACAGTAGAGATGCGACATATTCTTGATGAGTTCGAGCGCGTTGCGATTGCTAACTCCTCAGTATTTATGTCGTTACACCACAACGGAACAGAGATTTTTCATCTACCGGCGGGCAATTTACGTCAACGTTTAGTCGGTGTTTTTGGAAAAGATACGAACAAAAAACTAGTGCCTGTTGGTGAAGAAACCGATGTTGTGAACCTATCTGGCTTCGTTGGAAAGCCCGAATTTGCTAAGAAAACACGTGGTGAGCAGTTCTTTTTTGTCAACAATCGTTTTATCAAAAGCCCATATTTGCATCATGCTGTTCAAGCCGCTTTTGAAGATGTGGCGGCAAAGGATTCTTATCCGATGTATTTTATTTTCATTGAAATAGACCCTGCACGGATTGATATCAATGTTCATCCGACGAAACAGGAAATAAAATTTGAAGATGAACGTCTGGTCTATAACTATCTGAAAGTCGCTATTCGTCATGCTTTGGGGCAAAATGCGGTAACACCGATGCTTGATTTTGACAATGAGGCGGGAATGATGAGCAATTATGTGATACCACGCGGCGGTGTTCGCAGCAATTTGTTGACAGGTGAGACATATACACCTTCGCCAACGGTTTCAAGTCAATTTGAAAAAGTGAAAAATGATTTGAATTTTAAGAAACCATCCAGTTTAGAAAAGTCAAATCTCGAAAATTGGCAAACTTTATACGATGGTATCAGTTTTAAAACAGAAGAAATCGTAGAAGAAGAATCGGGCGAGACGTTTGATGCAGACAGCGAGTTTTCTTTTTCGATGAATATGTCAACCGTTGAAAGTAATTTTGACGAATCGGAACACGCGCCAGAACTCGATGATACTGAGAGGTCGTTTTCAAGTCCACATCGTGAGCCGTATCAGATTCACAGTATGTATATTGTGAATCATTTGAAATCGGGATTTATCCTTCTTGACCAACAAGCGGCAAGCGAACGGGTGCTTTATGAGCGTTATTTGATGCAATTGGCTGAAAAACAAGTGTCTTCGCAAGCACAACTTTTTCCAAAAACAGTTTATTTTTCACCCAATGATGCCGTAATATTGCGTGAAATACTGCCTGAAATCAATAAATTAGGTTTTGATATTCAGGAATTTGGCGGCGAAAGTTTCATCGTTCATGGATTGCCAAACGATTGGCAAGGAGAAAAAGATGAACAAAAAGTGATTGAAAAACTGTTGGAACAATATAAAATCGAGATCAATATGAAGCTCGATATAGATGAACGCATTGCGGCAAGTATGGCGCGGTCGGCAGCTATCAAACGCGGCACCCCCCTCAGTATTCAAGAGATGCAAGAACTGATTGACCAACTTTTTGCGTGTGCCATGCCGTTTAAAAGCCCTTCGGGACGCAATTGTTTTATTACCTTTGATTTGGAAGCGCTGCAACAACAGTTTTTAAGTCAATAAATAATTGTAAATCAAATGATTATGAGAAAGATAATACTTGGTTTGGCTGTCAGTTTAGACAGCTATATTGAAGGACCAAATGGCGAATACGATTGGTGTTTCACAGATCAGGATTATGGCATGGCTGATTTTTTTAAGCGAATTGATACTATTTTTGTCGGTCGAAAAACCTACGAAATGTCGCTCGGATTGGAAAATGGCATTGACGGTTTTCCTAAGATGAAAGAGTATGTTTTCTCAAATACGCTCGATGTTGTTCCGACTGGAAAAACTCTTATTCGAGGCAATATTGAAAAACAAGTGCAACAAATAAAACAAGAAGAAGGTAAAGATATTTGGCTTTTTGGCGGTGCTGAATTGACGACTGCGTTGATGAATTTGGGACTTGTTGATGAGCTTTGGCTGTCTGTTCATCCGATTCTTTTAGGTAGTGGAAAACTATTATTTGTTAATATAAAGGACAGAACACTGTTGACACATTTAGAAACGAAGACCTACTCGACTGGTTTAGTATCGTTAAAATATAAACTAAATTAATCAATAAATTTTTATAAAATATTGATTTATAATAATTTACAATTACTGTTAAAATGAATTTAAACTTAACCGATGTTGTCAAAAAGCTTTTGCTTATCAATATCATTGTCTTTGCGGCAGCATCTTTTATTTTACCTCCTGAGATTACAAACAAGTGGTTAGCCGTTTATTATCCAACCTCTGAATATTTTCAACCCGTTCAGTTGATTACATATATGTTCATGCACGGTAGCTTGATGCATCTATTTTTCAATATGTTTGGTCTTTATATGTTTGGACCACCAATTGAATACAATTGGGGACCGAAACGGTTTTTATTTTATTATTTGGTCGCTGGTTTTGGGGCATTGGTTTTAGATTTTGCTGTCAAATATTACCAAATTAATTACATGGGTTATCCGCCTGAAATTGTAGATATCCCGATGGTGGGCGCTTCGGGCGCGATTTTTGGTTTATTAGCTGCATTTGGGATGTTGTATCCTAACAATATCATACAATTGCTTTTTCCACCGATACCTATGAAAGCAAAATATTTTGTTTTGGTATATGCTGGTTTAGAACTATATTTGGGCATAAGCGGCAGGCAGGCGGGTGTGGCGCATTTTGCACATATAGGCGGGGCATTATTTGGGTTTTTACTCATTGTCTATTGGCGCAATGGCGGAAAGGTTGGAAAATATTAACCCTGAAAATCGAAGATTCCATAGGAAGGGGGTGTTTTGGGGTGATAATGAAGTAAGTAAAGCAAATCGTAAATATTAGTAATTTCATATTTTAAGGTTCCATACTGAGGGGTGTTTCCTTACTGGAATTCTCAATTTTTAAATTTTCAAATAAAAAAATGTTTCAGTCAATTTGGGATGATGTCAAACGGGAGTTTCAATATGGCAATATGGTCACACGGATTATAGTTGTCAATATTGCTATATGGATTGTTGTCAACATTGCTAAACTCATCTTGCGTATTCCGACCGAAGATGCGGCTATGTATGATGATTTTCTGCGTTTTTTTTCAATGTCGCCGAATTGGATGTTTATATTAATGCACCCTTGGGTGCTCATAACGTCAATTTTTTTACATGAAAGTTTTGGGCATATCCTTTGGAATATGTTGACTTTCTACTGGTTTGGGCGTATTGTCGGCGATTTATTGGGCAATCATCGGGTCTTGCCGCTGTATTTACTCGGCGGTTTAGCTGGTGGGGCGGTCTATTTTATTGCTGCACAATTTCATGTATTGGGTTTGGGTTTACCGAGCGAAATGGTTCTAGGTGCATCGGCAGCTGTGATGGCGATGGTCGCCTGTGCGGCTTATATTGCTCCTGATTATATATTTAACTTATTACTTATCGGGCCTGTTAGGTTGAAATATATTGCCTTTGTTTTGTTTTTTCTCGACCTCATCAGCATTGCAGATAGGTCAAATACTGGGGGGCATTTAGCGCATTTGGGCGGTGCGGCTTTCGGTTTGTTTTTTGCGGCGCAACTACGAGAAGGTACAGATTTGGGCAAGCCGATTAATCGCTTCATTGATTTTTTAATTAATTTGTTTAATAGTCGGCCAAAGTCAAAGTTTACTTATCAACGTGGCGGTGGTGGACAAAAAGCCTATTCAGGTCAGCAGAAATCACAGCCCAAAAAGACTACACAAGGTAGTCAAACCTCCGATTTAGCTAAAAAAACAACTGATGCCGGTGTTTCCGACGAGCAGGCACGCCTCGATGCGATTCTCGATAAAATCAAACAAGATGGTTATGACAGTTTAACCAAAGAAGAAAAAGAATTCCTTTTCAAAGCCAGTCAAAAATAAAAGGCAATTTGCAAAAGGCAAAAGAGACGTAACGATTATTGAAGTTTGCTTTTTGTCTTTTGTTTCTTGCTGTTTGTAAATTACAAATTGCCTTTTGTAAATTGCTACTTTCAACATGGTTCGATTTGTAAGAAAAATTAATCTCTGGATTATATTATTGACGTTATTGGCGTACATCGCGCCCTATATTAGCCCTGCGCAAGTGTCATTGTTTATGTTTATGGGCGTCGCTTTTCCATGGCTTTTGATTGTCAATTTTCTTTTTGTGGGTATTTGGGCATTGAGTCGTTACCGATATTGGTGGTATTCGGCAGCCGTTGTAGTTGTTGGATGGTCGCATTTGACGAGTGTTTTTGGTGTTCATTTCAGCCAGGCTCAAAGCCTAAATACTGAGGGGGGTAAAAAATCTGTTGGTTTGCGCGTGATGAGTTACAATGTTCATGGTCTGATTACGCCAGGCGCAAAAAACATAATTGCTGCACGCCTTGAATTGAGTCGTTTTTTAGAAAAGCAAAATGCAGATGTCATCTGCTTTCAAGAATATTTATTTCAATGGGGTGAGAATTATGATAAACAAATGCTTGATGACATACCTTTTCTGAAAAAATACCCTTACTCAATACGTATTAAAGGCAACGATTTGGCTATTTTTTCCCGTTTTCCTATACTTAATTCTGGTATTTTGCTTAATCGTAACGATTCAAATGGCTGTACCTATGCCGATATTTCAGTACGTGGTCAAAATGTGCGTTTTTATTCCTTACAACTTCGGTCGAATGTTGTAAGCGATATTGCAGATGATTTGGCAAAACGTAAAGATATTACTAACGATGACTCTTGGTTTAACGTAGGACGTATGTTAACTCGTTTTCGACGGTATGGTATTATTCGTGCAAAGGATTCAGAGGCAGTTAAAAAACATATAAAGGAAAGCCCAAATCCTGTCATTCTCTGTGGCGACTTCAACGACATTCCTGTTTCGTATTCCTACAAAACCCTTTCAGACGGCTTTATTGATGCTTTTCAAGAGACAGGACGAGGTGTAGGAACAACTTACGCAGGGCATATACCTGCTTTGCGGATTGACTATATTTTGACCGACCCTCGTTTCAAACCGCTTAATTGTTTCATCTTTCGCGTCCGTCATTCCGACCATTATCCTGTTGTGAGTGATATAGTCATTGGTCATTAGTCTTTTGCCGATTGTTATGTCTTCTAACGGCATAAAAAAGGGGATCGAAAATGCCCCCCTCAGTAATCTTATATTTATGTTGATGATGATCGACTGAACGCCCGCCCGCCAAAACCACCCCTTGAAATCGTTGATTTTACGGCATTTGACCCCACATTTGAGGTTTTGCTCAAGCCACGCGAGTAAAAACCAGTGCGGCTGTATCCATTTCCGTAACGAGATGAACCATAAGGTCGAAAAGCATAATACCACAACAAGGCAGTGCCTACGCCGTGGTGATGCGTGCGTGTATAATGTGCGGTTGTATCGGATCGCATATAGACTTTTTTGTCTGTTTTTGCATCCCAATCACCGCTTGCACCTTGTGGGCTTTCTGTTTTGTTACATGAAGCTAAGGCGGCTGTGATGAGGACGAGACTGACTAATTTCGATTTTTTCATGGTGCCTTAGATTTATTTAACTGTGATATAAAATTCATAATCTTTTTGACCTGCCGCTGTCGTTGCGTTGCCTTGTGCATCAGCAGCTTGGATATTGGCAGTGCCGAGCGCAGGAATCGTATCAGCATGGCGTACTTCACTGACCACGACACCGTTGTTCCAAACTTTATGCGTAGTCACCAATACATCGCGGTTGTCGGGCAAGTGTTCGGTTGTCAATTGGCTTTCGATTGAGCCATTGTGTGAAATATCTTTTGTTTCCACTTTGTCGTCATTTTCGTTGCCATCGTCGCAACTAACAAACAATGTTGTAGAAAAGATAAGAAGAATGGATAGGAAACGTATCATTTTTTTATGTGTTTTTAGATGAAAAATTTACAAAGAATCGGGTATTTTCAAAATATCCGATTCTTATGAATGTAAGGCGATAACGCTTAACCAACTTTATTTTTATTTTCTAAATATTTAAAAACAAAATAAACCAAACCACCGACAATGAGTAGCCATAAAAGCGGTCCTAAGATGCGGAGAACAAAAAGCACTAAAATAACGGCACCAACTATGAGAAAAATATTGCCGTTCTTACCACGTAATACTTGAATAATATTATCTAAAAAGTCCTTTATCATTGTTTTATAATTTTAAAATTTGATTAATATTTTTATGTTAAATAATTTTTCATATTTGTAACGTCCTGTTCAATCTGTCCTACAAGTGACTGATAGGTTGCCGCAAAATCCTTTTGCGTTTGTTCCACTTTGACGGTTGACTGCGCGATGTCTTCTTTCAATTTTGTTACATCTTGACGATGTTGTGCGATTTCATCGGTCAGTTTTTTAATCTGTTCCGCTTTTTGCTGCATCACCGCTTCGAGGTTTTCGACTTGCCCTTGTTTATTGCCTACTTGTGCAACACGTTGATTTTCAGCCGCTTGTGAAAATTTTGTGTTCTCGTTTTTTAAAATTTCGAGATAATGTAAAGCAGAATTGACCAATTTGTTTGGTGTTGCGCCCATCGTCGAAGCCATAGCGAAAGCCGATTTATAACGAGTCGCTTCGTCCATCGGCATATTTGCCAAATTTTGAAGCGATTGTTTGAACTCAAAATAATCTAATCCATCTAAGTTCGCAGCTTCCATCGCTCCAAACAAGGCTTGCATAAATTTTTCGTTGACCGTTCCATCGCCCACAGGAGCCGAAAAGGTCGGTTTTACTGAGGGGGGCATTGTCGTTTTAACATCTTCCTTTGAAGGTGTTTGCGTCTCTTTTTGTACCGTTTTTACAGGTTGATTGACCGCAGCGTTTGGATCTGCTTGAATAAAAACGCCTTTAAATTTTGACCATAAATCATTCATAATTTTTCGTTATGTTTCGATTAGATAATAGAATAAGATAAAAAATAGGGTCAGAAGTTCCGTGGATTGGGAAATAACCGATAAATCTAAGGTTATAATCGGCAAAGTTGCATTTTTTTTGGAAAATACGGTGAGCTAAGCGAAGGCTGTTTTGGGATAAAAGAATTTTGAGGTTAACAATATTTTGGGTGAGGTTTTTTGTTTCAGACTCTTTTGGGTCTGAATTTATAGCAATTTTGAAAACTCCGTACTGCGTGCAGCCCAGGAGTTTTGCGAAGCGAAATGCTTAAGCCGCGCTGAATCGGTGTTTGAATAGTCTCCTTGAGCTAATTGCAAAAAGGCATCATCATCATCGGCAATGTGAACGACGGATTCAAAATCGCTTAAATCTGCAAAACGAGTTGACACGACGGGTTTTCCGGCTGCTAAATATTCATTTATTTTTAAAGGATAAATACCTTTTGTCAACTCATTTTTGACAAAAGGAATCAAACAGACATCAAATTTTTGCACCCATGCGGGTAAGGTTGCAGGCGGTTGCGAACCGACAATGATCACATTTGGAAAGGCTGACAACCGCTTTTCGTAAGCCGATTGGGTCACACGTCCAACAAAAACGTAATTATACTGAGGGGTCGTTGAAATGAGTTTTTCGAGCAAATCGTAGTCCATCCTTTCATCAACCGAACCGAGATAACCGATGATCTTTTTACCTTCTTCGAGTTGAACAATAGGCAGAACATGTGGTTTCTGACTGAAAAGCTCGTAGTTAACGCCATTTTTAATCAAAAAACAATTTGGATTCTCCTTGGATTTTTTCTCTAATAAACCCTGTGACGTGACAATGACTGAATCTACTTTTTTCAAAAAATCATCTTCTAATCGCTTGCCATGCCGACTTGCCCACCTTGCGGATCCAATATCGTCGTAGCAATAATAAATAAGTTTTGAGCTATTTAATTTGCCTGCCAACGAATTTCCGAAGCAAGGATTGAAAGCATTGACGACCGTCGGTGATGTCATACCGGTGGTTTTCATGGCTTTTAGAATGGTTCTTTTTATGAAAAAAACATTTATACGATTAACTGCATCGTAAACTTTAGGGTTTTTTAAAAAATTAATCGGAAGGATAGGGGGTAAAGTCAAAAGGTGGATTTCAGCCCCATTTTCAAGGGGCATCACACTCAATCGAGGTTTTACACCCGACAAACGTTTCCACGATATATAGCCTTTGCCAAACCAACTTAAGATAAAATCCTTCCAAGTAAAAGCGTAATTAACATACAAGATACGATGACCGAGCAGCGCCAGCTCGGTCATTAGTTGTACCGTTGACTTCAAATAATTGCCTCGCCAAGCAGGAAAAGCAACGCAAACAATGTCTTTTTTTTGTTTAATCATTTTTTTCGAGTATGAGAATTTCTTTAGAAATCAAAAAACTTAAAGGAAAAACACGTGGATTGATACCCCTCAGTATCGGCAGCCTTTTGAGCAAGCTGTGGCTCAAACGTGTATTGATTTTAAAACCTGTTTTTTCTAAAATGGGTGAAAAATTGCTGTGCGTCAAGCGATTTAAGCCATTATACGCTTCGATTAAGTCACTTTCATGCTCACCGCTGATTTTTTCATTCTTTTTTTCAATCCATTTCAACAATAATTTTTGAGGCAAAAACTGGCACCACGGCAGACCCGTAACGCGGACAACGTGAGACGCATAAGGGCTTTGCCACGGCGGATAGCTGACGAAAATGCGTCCTTTTGGGCTTAACAGGTGATGAAATTCTGCAAAAATGTTTTCTAAAATGGAAAAAGGAATGTGTTCAGCGACATCATTCATAAAAATAGCGTCAAAAGTCCCTTCATACTGAGGGGGTAATTTGTCAGTCGTAATGTCGCGTTTTTCAAATGAGACATTCGAGACACCATGCTTTTGTTTGAGGTGATTGGCAACGTTGACGTGAAAACCGTCAATGTCAACACCTTTGACTGAACATGTCCAGTTTTTGGCATACCAAAGACTCATACCACCCATGCCTGAACCGAAGTCGAGGACACGTTTGCCGTCTAAATTGAAGTGTTTTCGGATGAAATCTTTGTCCACTTGCAAATGGCGTGCGGAGTCGTTTAGGAAATTGTTTTCTGCATAAGACAGACTATTGTCCATTAGTTCAACTGATAAGGTCATGTGCTAAGATTTTGATTATTAAATAGTTATGATTTATATTATTTTAATTTTCAGCCCAGTTTCGTTTCATCAAACGCTTAAGTTTACGGCGGAACGGACTGCGTTGGCGTGGAATTTCACCAATACTATCTTCCAGCAAATCAATACGCACCGCATTTAGAACAAGGCGACAAGGGCGTTTTAGGAATTTGTTGATGGTTTCAATCGCTCGTTTGTCTGCGGGCAACCACGAGCGATTGGCACGACAAACGAGCAAGGCTACATCAATTTGGCTCAACAATCGAGCAGGATAATTGCCACCAATAAGTGACGGAATCTCCGTGATGATATAGTTGAAGTGATGCCAAACAATGTCTTCCCCACCGAGTAAATCGGCTTCATCTTCCTTGTCAATGAGTGAAAAATCAACTTTATAAAACTTATTGTCTTCGTGGCTTTGTTCGTCTTCAAGCGGCTTATCATCTGGGCGAATGTATAACACCCTGTGACCATAAGTGCGCAACATAGCAACAGCTTGTTTGCCAACAGAAGTTTTCCCATCTCCATCGTTGGTACTCAAAATGACAATGCGCGCGAGGACGGTGCGTGTATGGAGTTGCAAATCAATTTTCAAGTGCTGCAAAAGTTGTTCAATGCCCCTTGAAACGACCATATCAAACCTAATAATGGGGTGTTTTGCCCAGTTTTTAGGTAGTTTTGGGAGTGCCGTGAACATCTGCAAACTAGTTGTTTCTCCTGCATTTTCGGGAGTTCGCAGTGTTGCATCGAGCATTTCGAGGGCAATTAACAGAGCCAATGGCAAAACAAGACCGACGACAACCGATAAAATGAGGAGTGTCGAGCGTTTAGAGGGGTTGGGTTTGTCAGGATAATGCGGCGGGTCAACGATGCGCACTTTGCCTGACATCATCATATTGAGTTTGTGTATACGTACCACGTTTGTACTGTGCAGGTTTTCGAGATAGGCTTTTTCAGCCACGTCGATTTCGCGCTCTAAACGCTTTATTTTTGAACCCCAAGGCGCAAATTTGTTATAAATACGGTCAAATTCTGCTTTTCTTTCTCTAAAAACGGTCATACGTGCCAAGCCTTGTTCAACATCAATCCATTGATTGAGCCACTGTGCAAGGATGTTTTTAACCTCAACACCTTCCGGCGTGCGCTCGACACCGAAAATGGATTCGGCACTTCGGCGCAAATCCGCTTTAAGCTTTTCTGCTTGGTTTTGAAGTAGTCTGACGGTTTTTGTATCTACTTGTTTTGTACTGTCGTCAAGCGAGCCAATCTCAAGGTTTGCTAAACGCGAAGAAATGGAGGAAAGGGACTGCCTTTGCCGCGCAATGTTTTCATTGATTTTTGGTAGGCTACCCCGATTGCCCAACTGTGCCTCGAGGTTGCGACGCGCCGAGTCAGCCGCCGCGAGGTGCATCATTTCTTTGAAATACAATTCATCTAATTCTTCTTTTTTAGAGGCAATGAAGCGGGTTTGCTCGTAGTAGTTGATGATTTTGTTGTCCACCATAAAACTGAGCATATTGTCTTCCTTTCCACTAAGGGATGCGGCGGATTCATTGGTCGTTTTTTCAAAGAAACTCAATACATCGCCTGACTGATTTTCTTTTGTCATACGGTACTTATCTGTGAAAACTTTAACTAGAACCTCAATTGTATTGCGGCAAATGGAGGGGTCGGTTGACGTATAAGCAACCTTTATTTGGTCGGAGTTTCCATCCCTTTTAATGACTAATTTTTCGATATGGTCAACACCAAACAACGAATGACCGCCTTCCAATATCGATTTGATGACATTGGGTGTATCCGTATCACGCCAGGCTTCTATTTTTTGTTTAGTCGCTTCAAAAGACTGATAATCAACAACTTGGGCGCGAATGTCTTCTGGTATTTCTTTTTTCAATTCGTTGAAAGCAGCCTCCCCGATGAATTCTACTGAGGGGGATTTCTGCATTAAACATTGCGCCAAGAGATACGCACCAACTTCTAATTGGGTCTCGCGGCTCTTGGCGATGCCCAGAATATTTTCCATTTCGTTGTTGGTGAAGCCGTAGTCAATACGCCCACCATTCGACGATTCGATGTTGTAACCTGAGACCAAACCTGTGTTTAAAAGAGAATTTGATTCGTATTCTTTGGGCAGATTTTTGGTCATGTGAAAAGTCACACCTCCTGCCAAACCAGCTGAAAGTATGAGCAAATAACGATTTCTAAGTATTAGTCGGAGTAAAGTAATTAGGTTCATTTGTCGTCTCTTCTTTTCCTAAAAAAAAATATCAACAGTGTAATG
>JAYSQG010000008.1:0-3424 GCA_043721685.1 Saprospiraceae bacterium
GCTAAATTGCCTTGCGTCACCTTAAAAGTTTGTTGAACAAAATTCATTTTGCGGTCAGTTGATGTTTTAAAAGCGCCTTCTATAAAACCTTGGACATATTTCTCGCCCGTACTTGAATCTACTGGGCTGGGCCCATACATCATCGCTTTGTTGGATAAAAGGCTCTTCATTTTGTCCCCATCGCCCGCTTCAATCGCCTTTGAAAAGTCTGCTATGACTTTCATATCGGCTTCGGCATTTGGGTTGTCAACGACCAAGTCTTTGTAAGTGGGCGTTTGAGCAAAGCTCATGGATGCGAACAAAAAGTAAAGGATTCCTGTGGTCACGGCTTTGGCAGCACGACCGAAATGATAGTTTTTCATTAGATTAATGATTTTAAAAAGAATAAAAAAATTGTTTTTAAAGAAAATACTGAGGGGGTCTTTTTTTTAAGTGCTGTGTCTATTACAGATGGATTAGGCTATTCATTTTGATTTTCTGACAGTGATACAGGAGTTATAATTATTCTCTTTTGATTTTATACGACAATATTGAACTATTTTTATTCTAAAAGCAACTACGAAAGGGCTAATAGCCATCTTCGTTGTATGAATGGTTAATATTTCTTTTTAACCTTCATTAAGTCATTGATGGAACAAAAGTGAATGTCTTGATAAAAAAAGGATTGGACAAATCGGACACAAATAGGAATAATCACGCATTTAAGGAAAATAATCCATTAAGTGACTGAATTTTCCTCGCGCCACACTTGTGGTGTTACGCCAAACGCTTGTTTGAACGTGCGACTGAAGTAAGCAGGGTCATTAAAACCACAGTCATAAGCAATAGCGGAAATACTGTACCCTGAATTTTGGAGCATTTCTTTAGATTTCATCAAACGGACTGTCCGAATAAAACTATTGGCTGTCAAACCCATCAAAGCGGACAATTTGCGGTTTACTTGTGATGGACTCAAGGCTAAAGTACGTCCGAGTTTTTCAACATCAAAATGATTATCTGCCAAATGCGATTCAATCGTTTTCTTTACTTTTAGGACAAAAGCGTTGTCGAAGCTGTTGATAAGAAGTGCTTCTTTCTCCGCGGCTAAGATTTTAGAATTTTTGTCACCCCCCCCAGACCCTGAAGGGGAGTTTCCGCTCATAATCGTTGAGCGATAATATCGTTGCAATTTCTGCCGAAGTTCCAATAGTTTTTTGATATGTATCAACAGTTCTTCTTTATTAAAGGGTTTCATCAAATAAGCATCTGCACCGCGTTCCAATCCATTCAATTTGCTGTCCATATCGGCTTTGGCAGTCAGCATAATGATGGGAATATGGCTGCTGCGTTCATCATTTTTCAATGTTTTACACACATCAAAACCGCTTTTAAAGGGCATCATCACATCGAGAACAATGAGGTCGGGCGTGGATTCGAAAGCAATTTCTTCACATTCCTGTCCATCTTTGGCAATAATCAAGCGATAATCGGTTGCCAAACACGAAGCGATATAAGCGCGCACATCGGCATTGTCATCGGTAATTAAAACAAGCGGTTTTTCCTTAAAAGAATCTTCATGGTTAATGGTAATGTTTTGTTCTTCAATGGAAATAGGGTTTTTATCAAAATAAATAGGCTGTTCTACCGCTATTTGTGGCTCTATTGGTATCTCTGATACGTTTCGTATCGGCAAGGTTACTTCAAATTCTGTTCCTTTACCAAGTGCGCTTTTGACAGAAATCGTCCCTTCCAACAGTTTGACCAATTCATGCGTCAATGCCAAACCAATGCCTGTGCCTTCATGCGTATGCGTCTCGTCCACACGATAAAAGCGGTCAAAAATGAACGGCAAATCTGTTTCAGAAATACCAATGCCTGTATCTTTTATTTTAAGAACAAGCGCGTTGTTTTTCGCGCTGACCGACACGTATATATAACCCCCTTTGGGCGTGAATTTAACAGCATTCGATAATAGATTAGAAACGATTTGCTGCAAACGCATTTCTTCATAATCCATTATCAAATGTTCTAAATCCGTTAGAAAAAGAATCCGAATGCCTTTTTTCTCTCCCAAAGAGTGAAAACTTTCCGTTATGTAGCGCAAATAATTCACCACATCGCCTTGTTGATAATGGAGCGACAATTTTCCACTTTCCAATTTGCTCAAATCCAGCATTTGATTGACCAGATTGAGCAAATTTTGTCCATTGCGCACAATCATTTTCAAACCATCCGCCAAATATTCTTTGGGTTTGTCCATTATCTGATGCGCCATACCGAGAATAACCGTCAACGGTGTGCGAAACTCATGCGTGATATTGGTATAAAGGCGTGTTTTGACCGCATCCAATTCTTGCAAACGCAAAGCACCGAGCGAAGCCATTTTTTCTTTTTCGATGAGTTGGATTTGGGTGGATTTGAGTTCAGTTAAAGATTGATTGAGTTCAGCCGTGCGCTCTGTGACTTGTTTTTCAAGCGTTTCATTTTGTGTGGCGAGTATTTGTTGTTTTTCTTGTTCGTGTTCAATCGCTTCGTACTTCAATTGGTCATTTTTAACCAATTGTTTACTCAAGGCTTTATTGATTTCACCGCCTTCAATACCCATAAAAAGGGATAAACCGACGGGTATGGCAATAATTCCTAAATTAACAACCACAGCGAGCAAATAAGGTGAAATACCGTATTTCAAAACATGTTCACCAGTAGGTGAAATTGAGTAGTTCAAAACGAGTACCGCTAACATTAAGCATATTAAACCTAAGAAGGTAAGCATGGTAGCAACACCCAATACCCAAAAGCCTTTAATGCCTTTTTTTAAACCTATTTTGGTCAGCCGAAACATAACAAAAAAGCCAAAAATATAGACAGTTAAGACTAAAACAGGCTCCCAAGGGAAACCATAAGTAAAGCTCGGTACGAACATGGCAACAAGTTGAAAAACAATTAAAGCATAGTAATAAATATCTAAACGCACTTTTGCCATTCGATAAAAAGCATAATACAAACATATTGACCCAAGACCATTGACCCAGATGGCAAGATTCATATAAAAATAACGGTATTCAACTGAAAATTGGCTTTGTCCAATTGTTTTAAAAACAAAGTTGAGCGCAAATGTCAAAAAACACATTGCTAATAGGAGATGCGTTTTATTGCTTCTTTGATAAAAATAGAAAGCCAAGTGCAGGACAAAAAGCATAAAGAAAATACCGATTTTAAAAATGTCTAAGCCTGTGTAATAGACGCGAAAATCACTTTGAACATTGAGTGTCGGCACTAAATTGAGAATTGTTGCATTAAATAAACAATTCTTTGTCTTGGAATAAATGTTTGTATAACGGATATAAGGCTGCAAGGCATACCTAACCGCCAAGTGATATTGTCCAACAGAATCGGCGGGAAAGTAAATAGGAATCTCCAAAGGGTCATACGCTTTTACTTTTGT
>JAYSQG010000009.1:0-51026 GCA_043721685.1 Saprospiraceae bacterium
CCCCTCACTACTTTAAACTATGGCGCGGGTTTCGCAATCTGCGCTTTGAGCGATTCGATGAACTCCTTTTTTTTGCGGGTATCTTCCGCTTTGGTGGCACGCTCGCTGTACATTTTGTTCAAAGCATCATAGGCATCGGAGTATTCGATATTGATGCCTTTTTTAGCTTCGGCACGTTGCCGCATGTAATTCGCTGCCTCCATGAGGTCTTTGCTGTCCAAAGCAAACAATACATCTACCCAAGCCTTAACGGTCTCCGTTTTGGTTTGAGCATCCATCAGAAAATTGGCTAAATCAATACCTTTTCCATACTCAAGGATGTTTAATTCTTCATCATCGTAGAGTTTAGGGAGTCTTTGAGCTGTCGAAAAGCCCAATTGGCAATATTTCCAGCCCCCCTCAGTACCCATGTACTGCCCCGATTTCAAATCATCGAGATTGGCGTTGGCGAAAACTTTGAGTAAAATACGCTTTTGCGTAGCGACCGCAACATTGAAATCATCAACATCTTGTTGTTCAATGGCGTGAGAAACACGAATTTTCATTTTATAAATGGTTTAAATTATTGAATAATTAAGTATTAAATCGTCAGCAAAGGTTTGCGTGACAAATAAAGTTTACGGATACTTAGTAATGAAGTTGCAGAAATGTATGTATTGTGTTTATTTATTTTAGAATTGACATAAAATGGGCAGGCTGACTCTCTTTTTTACTGAGGGGGCCTGTTCATAAATTATTATGTTAACGGCTTATTTGCTATGACACATTACCCATTTTGCGCCGCAATCGATAACGGGTTTGGTGGATGGTGTTCTTGGAAACCCCCAACATATTCGCCATTTGTTGGAGTATATGCTCTGCTTCGGCAACTTTCTTCATTTTCAATTCTAAGCCTACGAGTACATTCAAAGCCTCGTATTCTGCTTGCTGATAACTCGCATCTACTTTGACCAATTCATTTATCAAACGCGCACCTTCTAAGGCATAAGGTTCGCCTTCTTCAAATCTTTCTTGCACCACATAAGTCCCTGCCAAATGGATGTAAGAGAAGCCCTGCCAGAATAAGCAAAACCGTTGCGTCTCTGGGTTGTCGGACTTAAATGTTTGGGTAAAATGAAGGAGTTTTTGGGCATATTCTGTGGTTTTGGTGTAGTCACCCAATTGATACATGAATTCGCCGCCTTGAAACAGCATCACCAATGCGCCATAATCCTTTAATTGCTCAAATCCAATGGCTTCCATGCGGTCAAATTGGCGCAATAGGGCGGCATATTGTTGTTCATACGAAGACTTTTGCTTTTTATATTTTTCAAATTGATGAAAATATTCAGCGACAAGCTGCTCCTTTTTATATTTGAACGATTAAGGTATTAACCAATATAAGAACAACATACGCCTACCTACTTTTAAACACATTCATATCTAAATTACACAATTCAAAGAAGATGTATCGTCTTTCTATGAGTGTCCTGTATATTCTGTTTACCAAATACTGAGGGGTCTATTGTATAAAAAATACCAACTTGAAAGCAGTTGAGAAACCGCCTACCTAACAGTTACCTGTGATCATTAAATCTCTTTTTTAATCAAAAACAAACCATTATCTATGCAAACCATTACGGATAAAATTAAAAAGGAAAAACCAGCCGCACGGCAAGAATTCATCATTAAATCCTTCACCGACAACTACCGCGACCTCATTGCCGCCGACCCTTCGGCTTGGCGCGGCAAATTCCGCAAAATGGCGGAGTCGCCTTTCGCCTTTTATCGCGGTTCAGCCGCTTTGTTCTATGCCGATGTCAGTCGGGAGAAAGACCCTTTCCTCAATGACCAAACCAGCCGCGTCTGGATTCAAGGCGACTTGCACGCCGAGAACTTCGGAACGTACATGAATGGTGCAGGTACATTGGTGTTTGATGTCAATGACTTCGACGAAGCCACGCTTGCCCCATTCACTTGAGATGTGAAGCGATTTTTCGCCAGTTTAGCCCTCATCGGCTACCAAAAAGCCTTGTCTGATATTGAAATCAGAGACATTGTGAAAATGGCTGCCCAAAGTTACGCTCGTCAAGTCGCTCGTTTTGCTGCCGACGAAGACAAAGGTTTTGCCCTTACACTCGCCAATACTGAGGGGGTGGTATTAGACATCCTGCGACAAGCGCGCCAACTGACACGTGTCCGTTTGTTGGACTACGAAACGGACATTATTGAAGGTGACCGCCGTTTTAAGGACAATAAAAACTTTATCCAACTCTCTGATGCCGACAAAATGAAAGTAGAAGGCGCTATGGCAGAGTATTTTGAGACGATACCAGAGAGGAAGAAGCGGTCTAAAATCACTTACGAAGTCAAGTCTATTGCCCGACGTAAGGGTCTGGGCATCGGTCCAGCGGGTTTGCTCATCATCAGTATCTTGCTGGAAGGCGAAACCGAAGCCTTAGAAAACGACATCCTCATATCTATGAAACATGCCCAACTGTCTGCGGCAGCCAAATACGTCAATGATCCAAAAGTGGCAAAGTATTTCGTCCATGAAGGGCATCGCACAGCTATTTCACAACGCGCTTTGCAAGCCAATGCCGACCTTTTCTTAGGTTATGCGACCTTTGACGGCAAAGGCATGTTCGTAACGGAAGTGTCGCCATACACTGCCGACCTCGAATGGGACGACATCAACGACATGGACGATATTTTGCAAGTCGTAGAAAGTTTGGGGCGCAGTGTCGCCAAAATCCATTGCGTCTCTGACGTTGACAGCGACCAAACGCTCATCGATTACTCCACCGAAACCGCTATTCAGGACGTTTTGGATGGACATGAGTCCGACTTCGTGGAGTATATGGTCAAGTTCGGCGAACAATACGCTGAATGTGTCCGCAGCGACTACCGTTTATTCATAGATGCGTTTAGGAATAAACAAATACCCGGTCTTTAAGGAAACAGGCCCCCTCAGTATTAAAAGCCTTGTGAAACGTTTGTGCGTTTTGCAAGGCTTTTTTATGCTCAAAATATTTTTTTTAAAATAAAATTATCTTTTTCATTAAAAAAAAAGAAGCACCATACACTATCATCTCGAAAGCGAAAGCAGCGACCAAATGAATACTTTACTTTAATAACCAAGTGAATAACAACAACTGTAAAAATCGAATGAAGCTATTTCTGTACCTACTGATTTCTTTGACCAGACTTACACAAGAGTAACGCCCCAACTACAAGGTAAGCAAGCAACCCCTTCCAAAGGAATCCTTTGGATCAGTATTTTTTCAAAACACCCATAACATGGTTTTAAAACAAATTTCAATCATTAAATTTTCAAATTCATTTATCACAATTTAATTCATTCAATCAATGAAACAGTTTAAAAATTTCAAATCCATCTGTGTCTTCGTAGCCGTTGTTGCTATGACATTCTGCCAGTTCACCATTCAAGCACAAGACGTTACAGCCTTAGGACAAGGCGGCGGTCTTGAAGTGATTCCTGGTCAATACATTGTCAAAATGAAGTCAACTGCTGCCGACCTTTCTATCAGTGCGGAAACCGCTACTGTCCGTCCAACAGATGACGACGGACCTGATCTTAAAGTCAAACAAACACGTATCGCTACATTAGGAAAAGTGCAGAAGCTACAAGTTCGTGGCGGCGTTCAAAAAGCCAGCGTCATCCATGAATATTCTAACGTCATGGTTGGTTTCTCAGCAAAACTCAATGCAGACCAAGTCAAAAAGTTGAGAGCAGACCCAGATGTTGAAGGCGTTTATCCGGACTATGTTATCAAGCTAAACCCAACCACATCAGAGCAAAATCCAACAGCAGCTGGACAATATTTGCCTTGCGGTATTTCTTTAGCAGGCGGTCCCGTTGATGGTTCAGCCAAAGCTACGTGGATTTGGATTCTTGACACAGGTATTGACCTTGACCACCCTGACCTTAATGTTCAAACGAATGCGACTTATGCTAAGTCATTCATCGCTGGTCAAACAATTGAAGACGGTCATGGTCATGGCACACACTGTGCGGGTATTGCTGCCGCTAAAAACAATGGCATTGGTGTTGTGGGTGTATCAGCAGGCGCAAAAGTGGTTCCTGTAAAAGTATTGAGTAATTCAGGTACTGGCTCTTTCTCTGGCATTATTGCAGGTTTGAACCATGTTGCTTCTAAGAAAATTGCAGGTGATGTTGTCAGCATGAGTATTGGCGCGTATCCACTTGCCAACTGCGAAAACGCAAATCCTGTTTTGAGAGATGTTATCAGAAACCTCGGTAATGCAGGTGTATGGGTGGTGATGGCGGCTGGTAATGATGCCGATGCCAATGGCACAGGTAAAAACATGCCCGGATGTATCAATGGTAATCGTGTTTTGACCATTGGTTCTATCACTTGCCAAAAAACATGTTCTTCTTTCTCTAACTGGGGCATTGGTACAGATTGGGCTGCTGTTGGTTCGAGTGTTTACTCAACGTACAAAAATGGCACTTACGCTACTTTGTCTGGCACATCCATGGCGACTCCAACAGTTGCAGGTATTTGCCACGCACGTAACAACTACCCCCTCAGTGCAGGTACAGTTAATTGCGGTGGACGCACTTACAATATTGCAAGGAGATAGGTTTTAATGCTGAATGGTGAAATATAAATGACGGATAACTAGACTTTAAGCTATTGATTACCAGTTAGTTAATCACGATTCGTATTTCATCATTCACAATTAAAAAAAGGTTCAGGCACTTGTGGAATTTCAACCATTCGGCACTCTTAATTAAAGAGTACTGTAACAAGTGCCTGAATCATTTATTTTGTCATCATTAAAAATATCGGACAATGAAAATGTTTATTTTTCAATTGGTTTTGTTATCTATTCTTATCAATGCCTCATGTGTTGAGACTAATTCACAATCTTCCACAAACTTAAAAAAAGCTGATATGAACTGGTCTATTATCACTTCTGGCAATCAATGCGGCATTGAAGAACCGAAGCAAGTCATCGTACAAACACAAGCGGCATTTGATGAACTTTGGCAATCTTGTTTTCAGAATATGCCTGCGCCTATTACCAAGCCAACGATTGATTTTTCAAAGGAATGGGTCATCGGTTATTTTCAAGGCTTTATTAAAAGTGGTGGTCACTCGCTAACCATTGACAGCGTTTCAACGAATGATAAAGGCATCGCCATCGATATAACGCACAACAAGCCTGGTAAGAATTGTATGTCCACGATGTCTGTCGAGTTTCCTTATGTGCTGGCGCGTATTGAGCATTTCAAACCGATTAATGCGGCATACAACGTGACAGAAAAAGACGTGGATTGTAACTAAAATCTTTATTGTCCAATGATACAGATTATCAAGCAGGGCTTATATGCGACGCAGGGCTATGCGCTTTGTTGTGCTTTGTGCTTATTGTTACAAAATGCTCATACACAAACATTTACGTTTGATTTTGAGCCCGATGCACAAGGTTGGCAAGCAGATTGGGCAGACTATCCTGTAACGGACAGCATTTTTTATGAATTGGAAAGCAAACACACAAGTTTGCCCAATTACATCGTACCCAATCAAAAAGGCATATACATTCAAGGTTTTAATCGCAGCGATGATTTGTTTATGTTTTTGAAGAAAAAGCTGACTGGACTGCTGCCCAACCAACGATACACGCTACAGTTTCAGTTAGAAATGGCTTCCGATGCGCCCACAAATGCGGTGGGTGTGGGTGGAAGTCCGGGATTGACTATTAAAGTGGGCGCCGTATCTTTTGAGCCGATTAAGGTAGTCGAACTCGTGGGCGGCACGCGTTTTTATGTTATGAATATTGATAAAGGCAACCAATCCACGCCCGGTTCACAGATGGATACCATTGGCAAAACATCCGTCAGTGACACAACGACACGGTTTACTTTGATAAATAGACAAAACAAAAAAGCCTTTATTGCCACCACCAATGGCAATGGTGAATTGTGGGCGATTGTAGGTACAGAAAGCGCATTTGAAGGCTTTTCCGCCTTGTATTATAGTAAAATTGTCCTAACATTAACAGCCACGACAGCAATCGAAAAAACGCCCACTGAACTTGATTCCCCGATATATCCAAACCCTGCAACAACAACAGTTTTCTTAGATATTACAGAGGCATTTGACACTTACAGCTTGTACGATTTAACGGGTCGTTTGATAAAAAACGCCCCCCTCAGTAAAAAAGCCATAGATGTCTCCTTTTTACCCGAAGGTGCTTATGTTTTGATTTTGAAACAAACAACTGGCGTGATGAAATATGCTAAATTCATCAAAGCCAAATGATTTCACATCATAAAACTATTAAACGATGAAAAACATCCATTCATTCTTCCTTTGCTTGCCATTCCTTATTGTGGCTTTCACCACACAAAAGTCTTGTAATCAAAACAGCAGCAGCAGCGACGTTGATTGCATTGATAAGTCTAAAATAAAACCAGACATGATTTGCACCGCCGAATACAACCCTGTTTGTGGTTGCGATGGCAAAACCTATTCAAACGCTTGCAACGCTGAACGTTCAGGTGTAACGAAATGGGAAAAAGGCGAATGTAAAAAGTAAGTCGTTGCTCTTAAACGCCCCCCTCAGTATTTCGAAAGGTTAAACAGGTGTCGGATACCTTCGAGGTATCAGACTTAATCAACCACAACAGTATCCATACTTTCACCACAATACATCATGAAAACCAAATTGAAATACATATTGATTGTGATTCTATTCCTGCTGTTATGGTGTAACTTATCGGCTCAAACAACCAATTTCGTTGTCACCAATGTCAACAACAGCGGCGCGGGTTCATTGCGGCAAGCGGTTATCAATGCCATGGCAGTCAATGCAGCGACAACGATAACATTCAGAGTTCCCGCAGCTAGTGGCAACGTCATAAACCTCACTTCTGAAATCCCGATGCGCAGTGTGTATCGAACCATGATCATCAATGGCTACAATCTGTCAACAGGCACAAACAACATCATTCTGCGCGGTTCTGGCACACAAAGTGTCAACTGTTTCAATGACTCGACGGTCAATTTGACGGTGTATGGGCTTCAATTTGAGAACTTTTTGTACGCCATCAGAGCTTTTAGCAACAATACCTATTCGACCAATACCATCATCGGCGGCACAGGCACTAATGCCAATGTTTTTATCAAAAACTATGTCGCCATCGGCACAAACGGCGGGACAACTATAACTGGAAACTACATCGGTACGGATAAAAACTTCACCGCAGGCGTTGGCAATACCTACGCTATTTACACCACAACACCTTATTATTCAGATTATAGTGGCAATCCCATAACCATCAACAACAATTACATCTGTTCTGCTTATGTCGGCGTTTATCTGAATCCACCCACAGGCAACAATCCCAATCCTTTGCTTTTAATGAACAATAATATTGTTGGCACGAACAACGCCGCGGCAATGAGAACGGATTTGACTAATACTTACAGCATTTACACGACCGCTTCTACTGCCAATGCATTTTTGCAAGGCAACACCATTGCTTACACAACAAACACATTGGGTATGTCTTTTGGTGGTTTTGAATTGTTAAACAATTCTTTTTATTGCAATGCCAAACCCATTACAAACCTAAAAGACGTTTATCCGCAACCCATTATCAGTCAAATTACGCCTAATCAGAACGGTACAGTCACCATTACAGGCACATCGAACAAGCCTAACGATATTATTAATATCTTTCAAAAAGATTCATCGGCGTGTACAACGCTGCCCTGTCAAGGTTTTTTTGCAGGTGCAACTTCAACCAACGACAATGGGCAATGGACAATAACGTTGACCCTAAAATCGGGGAAAACAATAACAGCAAACGCCACTTCAAGAGGTACGACCTACACACCCATCGGGCGCATCGCAGCATACAGCATTGGTTCGTCGTCATTGTTCACGAAGTGTTATACCATCCCTTGTCCAACCGTAAATGTGAGTTTTGCCACAACAAAAAACAATCTTTGCTACGGCAACAGCGAAGGAACGGCTCAATTAACCATCAATCCCGTCGGTTCGGGCGGTACATACAGCTATCAAATCATCAACACAAGCAGTAATACGATTATTGCAAAAGGTGCGATAACGACGACGACAACAATTGGACAACTACCCGCAGGAACATATCAAGCGGTCATTATCAATACCGCAACAGGTTGTAATTATCCTTCAAGCATCATAAAAGTTACGCAGCCAACAGCCCCCCTCAGTATAACATCATGTAAAGAAACAATACCTGTTTCCTCAACCACTTCTGCCGATGCTGTGGCACAAGTCATTGTGTCGGGTGGCACGTCGCCGTATTCATTAACCATCACAAGACCCACAGGCGCAACATTTACCTTGGGACCACAAACATCGGGTACGTTTAACATTTCCAACCTTGCGCCTGGCAATTATAACGTCATTGCTTTTGATGCCAATTATGCCAATGGCAACCCTCAAACAAGCTGCTCTGCAAGCTGTGTTTTTACCATAAATACTGCTAATTGTTCGGCACTAAAGATGAGTATTAAAACCACAAACAATGTCTTTTGTCATGGTAATGCAACAGGTAGTTTGGTCATAAAATATGCCGATTTAGCAAGTAATTTACCGTTAACATTGACCGCAAGCAATGGTTTTTCCCAAACCATAACCGCATTTTCAAGCGATTCAACAGCTTTGATACCCAATTTAAAGGCAGGTGCTTATACCATGACACTTAGAAATAAGTTGAACTGTTTAACGACAATAAGCGCAACGATAACCGAACCACCTGTCTTAACCGTCATTTGCGATTCAGTCATAAATGCCAAAAGGGTAGGAGAGGTAAGCGGTCGGGCAGTCGTCACCTTGCGCGGCGGACAAGCCAACTATACCCTCGTCATTTCAGGTGTAGAAAACCGCACTTACAACAGTACAACGCCTACACAAATCACTGTTGACAGCTTAAAAAAGGGCAATTATATGGCTACGGTTTATGACAACTATCAATGTTTTGACACCTGCCAATTTACCATCAACGAACCAATATGCACAGGCTTTGCCGTTCGATTTACAGCCGATTCTATCCGTTGTTTTGGCGAAAAAAACGGGCGTATCACCTTGACATCGGTAAACGGGGTAAGTCCTTACGCCTACGCATGGAGCAATACAGCTATTGGCAATCAAGCCATTGCACATGATTTAGATATAGGCACTTACAAAGCCACCGTCACCGATGATAGAAACTGTAAAGACAGTATAACCGCCACCATCAGCACCCCCTCAGTATTAAGGGCAAATATTAACAAAACAGATGTCGCCGCAGTCGGAGGTTCAAATGGCAGCATAAATGTGACTGTTTCAGGCGGCACACCGAGCTATTTTGTCGAACTTATGTTGAATAATACAACCATTCCATTGACCACTCAAACAAATAACACATTCACTTTCAACAACTTACCAAAAGGGACATACATCGCTTTCTCGACCGATGCGCATGGCTGTTCAAAAACAGATACCATACGCATCAATGACCCCAATTGCAATTTTATCATCAATGGTCAAGCTGATTCAGTCAGTTGTTATGGCGGCAACAATGGACGGATTTCGATAACACACAATGCCATAGGTATTAGCGTAAATTATGTATGGAGTCAAGCAAATATTGGCAATACAGCCACTGCAACTGGCTTACGTTCAGGTATTTACAGCGTTACGGCAACGACGATTCAAAACTGTTCCGATACTTTGAGCATCGAAATTTTTCAGCCCGATTCGCTGAAAGTGTCTGCGTTTCCAAATGATGTGACGGTTGTAGGCGGTTCAAATGGCAGCATGAGTATCAATATCGTCGGTGGCACTCAACCTTATACTGTTGTTCGTGGTACAATAGCTGCGACCCGTCTCACAGCACGGTCTTTTGTTTTCAATAATTTGCCGAAAGGCAGTTATACGTTTACCGTAACAGATGCCAAAGGCTGTTCAAAAAGCCAAACGCTGACCATAAACGAACCTGTTTGTAATATGACTCTTGACAGTCAAGTAGATTCTGTTACGTGCAAAGGCAGTGCAACGGGGCGCATTCATTTAGTCGTGAGTAATAGTTTGGGTACCTTAACTTATGCTTGGACACCCCCCTCAGTAAGCAACTCAAATGAAGCGAATAATCTAAGGGCGGGAGTATATTCTGTCACTGTTATGGATAGTCGTCGCTGCACAGCGTCCACAACAATTCCTGTTTTTGAACCCAATGCTTTGACATCCACACATGCCATAGTTGATGTTTCAACGGTAAATGGTTCTGATGGCAGCATTACCGTTTCTGTCAAAGGTGGTATAAAACCTTATATTGTTCGACGCAATGCGACAACAGCAACGTCCAACAATGACTCCACTTTTGCTTTTAATGGTTTAACCAGTGGTAATTACACATATACTGTTACAGATGCAAAAGGTTGTTTTCAAAGCCAAACCGTTACTGTAAATAGTCCAAATTGTGATATAACGGCTGATATAAACATTGCACAAGCCATTAGCTGTTTTGGTGCATCCGATGGTCGTTTACAAGTTATTGTTCAAAATGCACAGACCCCTCAGTATAAATGGCAACCCAATGTCGGAAATACACCCAATCCAAACAGTTTGTCAGCAGGAAAGTATGTGGTCACCGTGACCGATGCACGCAATTGTACCGCAATGGACTCCATAATATTGACCGAACCGCCACAAATTAAAGCGTCCATATCGGGAGATACTGCCTTGTGTGCAGGGCAATCAACGAAGCTGCGTTTCACCATTCAAAATGCCAATGATTTTATTTTAACATTTACAGATGGACGTGAAACGTTTAGAAGTACAACCTTAGAAGCGACCGTAACGCCTACAATATCAACGATTTATCGCTTAACAAATGTTCAGTCAGGCTCTTGCACAGGCATTGTTTTAGAAAACAATAGCGCAAACATTAACGTCACCACCCCCTCAGTACCAACTGGTTTAAAAGCAGAAAAAGACAGTTTGTGCAGTGGTTCTGATATACGTTTAAGCATTATTGCAACGAATACAAATCAATACATTTGGCAAACGCCTTTGGGTGAACGGACGACAACTAGTCCGCAATTGATTATCGCCAATGCAACGACTGCAAATAGTGGCAATTATAGCATCAAAACAAGGCAAAATGGTTGTTTATCAGCAGCAACCACGCCTATTGCTGTGCATGTTGTTGGTTTATCAAATGAAAAAGCCAATGCAGGAATTGATAAAATCGAATGTGAACAAACTACTTCAACTTTAACTGCAACGCCTATTGTTGCCCAAAACATAACCGGTCGTTGGGTTGCCGTTGGTGCGGGCATTTTGGCAAATCCAACGAAAAACAACACGACGGTCAGCAATTTGGCTATTGGCACAAACGCTTTTGTTTGGATTTTATCGAATAATATTTGTGGCGAAGTGTCTCGTGATACAGTCGTCATTTCCCTCAGCGCAAAGCCCGAATTAGCCGCAACGTCCCAAATTAATTTAGATAGTAAACTGTCAACAGTCTTAATCAACACCCGCGAGTTGTTGAAAAACAAGTTTTTAGACCCCTCAGTATTTAGTGTCAAAATATTAAAATTCCCAGACAAAACGACCGTAGAAACACGTTCTAACGGCATCTTTTTCGACCGAAACGACTTATTTGAGGCTCAAACCATAGACATTGAGTTTGAAATATGCGCTAAAATCTGTCCATCAGTTTGTACAAAAGGGAAAATAACGATTGTATTGCAAAACTTAAAAGAGGGGACCGATTTGTCTGTGCCAAAAGTTTTTGCCGTCAACAACAGCAGCGGTTCGTCCTTAGACATCAATGGACTTGACTTTTTTTTGGACAACGAAATCACTATTGTCAATCGGTGGGGGCAACCAGTTTTCGGTCCAACGGTTTATAAAAACAATGCCCCTGAAAAATCGTGGGATGGGCGTAAAAATGGCAAACCGTTGCCGTCGGGTGCGTACTATTATTTTATTCGATATAAGAATAAAGATATTTTGAAAGTGAAAAAAGGGATTATTTATCTCGTTGAAGGACTTTAAAGAAACCAAAATGAAAACGTACAGCCACATATTTCTATCAATAATGAGCATGATAATATTGCCCATCACAAGTTTTGCGCAATGCTTAACCTTGTCCGAACCGCTGTTCTTACAAGCCCCTGACAGCATTTGCGCCGAAAACAAGGAATTGGTCATAAAAGCATCGCGGGTGAAGGAGATTGGCGCAAAATACTTTTGGCGAACGCCTATGAAGGATACGATAACGACGGATTCGACGCTGCGGATTTTACAACCTTCGGTACTCAATTCAGGTGATTATTTTGTCGCTATTCTCATGGATACCTGTCGGACGGAATTGTTTGGACCCATAAATGTGCAAGTATTGGGTGTGCAAAAAACAAAAGCAGACACCGTAAAAAGGGTTTTGACGTGCAATAGTTCAGAAATAAGCATCACTTCAACCTATAAAACAAGCAATTCTGTATTCGGACAATGGCGCAGTACTGAGGGGGTCGTTTTTGATAAACCCAAGTCGCCTACAACGCTTGTCAAAGGTTTGCCGCAAGGTGAAAGCACCGTTATTTGGCTGTTATCAACCACCGTTTGCCCTTTTTTCGTCAAGGATACTTTTATCATTCAGCATGAAATTGCCCCTGTGTTGCAGACGGATGGTACAACGTTGAAAGTAGGTGAAGCCAGTAAAACGATACATTTGGGTCAAGTTGCGGGGTCTAATTTAAACCTCATAACAGATGTAAAAATCAATATTACAAAACCACCCAAACACGGCGTATTAGATATTTTAAGCGATGGTAAACGATTGACTTACAACAGAAACGATGATTTTAAGGGGCGAGATGCTTTTGAGTTGACCGTTTGCAATATGAAGTGTCCAAACCTCTGTTCAGCCCCAGTGCCTTTTACAATTGACGTGCTGTTTGATGAACATTATCCCAATGTAACGATACCAAAACTGCTCGCGCCGCATGATTTGGGCGATGCAAAAGTTTTTAGAATAGAAAAAGTTGAAGATTATCCAGAGAATGAATTGCAAATCCTAAACCGGTGGGGCAATACCATCTTAACATTTAAAAATTATAAAAATCAAACGGCTTGGGACGGAACTGTGGACAGTGGTTTGTTGCCTGCGGGGGCTTATTACTATCTTTTTCAAGCGCAAGACCCAAAGGGGAAACCGTTAAAGCCGTTGGCAAGCATTTTTTATCTTATTTATTAAAAAACTAAATGAAAATGAAAAATTTAATCTTTTTATTGCTTTTTACAACGCCCATACTGAGGGGTCAGTCGCCGCTGTTTACGATTTATCGGGAGCAAACGGCGATGATTAATCCTGCGATGCCTAGCACAAATTATTTGATCAGTGAATACAACAATTCCATCAGCGCGACCTATCGGTATCAATGGATTGGCGTGGAAGGTGCGCCTATAACACAGGTGCTCAATTGGGAATGTTTGCCGATTGATAAAAATATTTTGGTGGGCGCACAATTGTTGAACGATAAAACGGGCGACATTGGATTGACAGGCATAAATGGGCAATTTGCCTACAAAATGGCGTTAAGTCGCATGGATAACGAGTTTTTGAGCATTGGATTGAGTGCTGGAATTCAATATTTCCATGCCAATCTTGCCGCTATTGCTGCTGCCGAAAACATCATTGTTGACAACAAAAGACAATGGGTACCTGACTTGAACATCGGTATTTATTATCACCACGACAAGCAATTTTATGTCGGTTTGTCAGCACCCCAACTGTTGGGCAATCGGATTTTTTTAAATAATTCGGAAAACCAACCTTTATCTATTCAAAGACCGCGAGAAATTTGTGCGGTGGGCGGTATGTATTTCGATGCGCCTTTTTTCGGCAATGATGGTGCGTATTTAGAGCCGTCTGTGTGGCTGCGTTATCTGCCAAATTACAAACAATTTAGCTTTGATGCCCATTTACGCGCCAAAATCAGTGCGTCCTTTTGGGTCGGTGCGGGATACAATTTAGGTGCAAACACAATTAATATTGAAACAGGTTCGATTTTGAGCGAGTCCATTGGTTTAGATGCGGGTCAATTGAAAATTGGTTTAGGCGGCGGCATTCCTTTGGGTTTTAATGGTAAAGGTTTGGGAGCGATTGGGGAAGTGTATGTGTGTTACTCGTGGGGTGGTCGGTGATGTGAAATACTGAGGGGTAGGTTTTTTGTAAAAGAAAGACACAATACGCCAAAAAAGGATTAAAAAACAAGGGGTTTTGAACACCTTCTATCAAAGTGCATCTATACGTTCATTCAAAAAAAAATAAAAAAATGAAAACGCTTATCTATTTATTCAGTCTGCTTCTCGTTGGTGTAAACAGTTTGAACGCACAAACGAATGATACAACGATACCGCCTATAAACAGCAATCCAAATGCTAAATCCGTGGCTGTGGGCAATGCCATTCAACAGTTTAAAACGAGCGATTTTATGGTGCGTTTCAGTGATTTTAAAAATCAAATGGAAACGGATGCACGAGACTTTTTTGCAAGACAAAATGCGTACAGTGTAAAAGATGTGCGGCGTGTGCAAATGGCGTATGACAAGACGGGGGCAAGGTTTAATCAAATCATGCTCGAAATCAAACAGGATTTTATGGATAAAGAGAAGGTGAAGATGATTAATAAGTTTCCAGATATGTATTCCAATGGTTTGAAAGGAAAAATTGACGGTTTGGAGGATTTTTATAAAGCCAATTTTCAACAAACACTGGCGGATGTGACTGAAAAAGACGGTAGCGCATTGTTGTTGGTATTGATGGATTTGATAAAAACGGCAGGTGAGTTGTCTCAATATTTCAAAAATGCAAAATTTGAGAAGCAATATATGAATGACCAATATATACAACAAAATTTGGTCTCACCCAATAGGTTACCGACATGGATGGAATTGGGCAGTACGACAACGCTGAGGACAGATGTGAAAATGCATCCTTCACGCGATGGTAGTGCCCCCAATAATAACCAAAACAATGGCAACAACAATAATAACAACAGTGGGACGAATAATGGCGACAACAACAATGGAAACAGTGATGTAAACAATGGCAACAACAATGATAATGGTGGTAAAAGAATTCCGAAGCCAACAGAAGAAGTACAGAATGAAAAAGGTGACGTTCCGCTTGACAATGCAACTGAAAACAATACCGAATTTGGCGTTGAAGGCAAATCAACCCTAAAACAGCCTAATAATTCGAAGAATATTAAGCAAAAACCTGTTCCAAATCGGTCAAATACTGAGGGGGTGAAAAAGATGATAAAGCAAGGCAATGTGCCACAATGACAAAAGGAGTATCACTCAAAAAACCTTTCATAATGTTGTTCAAATATCTAAAACAAGGATTCATAATAGCTATTGTCGTGTTTTTTCACGACGTGGCAAAAGCTCAATATGGAACGGGCTTGGCGAACGATGATGTGGGCTACGATACGACGAGTACGGTGTTATTGCCGAGCAGCAAAGCCGATTTGCCGCGCAACATTGATTTAAAACCGTTTTGTCCGATGCCTGGGAATCAAGGACGTATTTCTTCGTGCGTAGGTTGGTCGGTCGGTTATGGTTTGATGACGATTGAAAAAGCGATTCAAAACAAGGAGACAGATACGAAAAGAATAACAGATGAAGCCTTTTCGGCGATGTTTGTTTACAATCAAATTAGGAGTAGCGAAAGTAATTGTCAATCGCTGACGAATATGACGGAAGCGTTGGAATTGCTGAAAACAAGAGGGAATTGTTTTGCACGAGAGTTTGATTTTAAAGTGGAAGATTGTTACGTCAGACCTGAAAACAGCTTAAAAGACAGGGCAAAAGACAATTTGATTGCCGATTACAGTCGTCTTTTTGACAAAAATACTGAGGGGGGTGCAAAAGTGGATTTGATACGCAAACTGTTGGCGCAACGAAAACCAGTGGCAATAGGTTTGAAAATAAACGACCAATTTATGTCGCTGCGTGAAGCTGATTATTGGAATCCGAGCTTAGGAAAAGAGCCTGTTCAAGGTCATGCGATGGTGGTGGTGGGTTATGACGACGATGCGGGGTGTTTTATGCTGCTGAACAGTTGGGGCAAAGTGTGGGGTCGGGAAGGTTTTATCAAAATCAAATACCGAGACATGGGTGAATATTGCCGCTACGCATTTGTGATTTATTTGGACAAAAATGGTACAGCTGCTGAACCGCTTATGGTAACGGAAACAGGGTTTGAAAAACAAAATGTACATCAAAGTATCGCAAGGACAATACCCCTTGAATCGTCGCAAAAAGTAGCGATTTCAAGTGAAAAACGGCTTAAAACGGCTCAAAAAGCAGTGATAAAAGCAGAAGTCAAACAGATAAAAAAAGAAGAAAGTATAGGTGTTCAAACGCCACGTGAATTGATTGAACTGTCAGGCAGTTTCGCCATAAATTACTTTACAAATCGCTGGACGGACAACCGAGAACCGATTTTTGAAGCGATTGGGGTGGAACAAATAGGGGAACATTATGCGGTTTTGAAAAAAGATTGGCGGGTCGGCGATGCGTTTCAATTGTCTTTGACCTCTGCATTAAGCGGCGCATACATCTATATCTTCAGCGTGAATCCACGCAACGAAGTGAAAATTTTGTTCCCACGAAATGAGGAATTTGGGCGGCAATACAAAGGCTTTCATGAATCGCCATTGATGATGTTGGACTGGGCGCATATTGTTTTACCGAATCCAAATAAGGTGCTGAAAGTGGATTATGCGGGTACAGATAGGGTGTGTATATTGTTTTCGACAAGAAAAATATGGGGTTTTCAGAAGTTTTGTCAAAAAGTGCAAAAATGGAACGGCGATTTTGATGCGTATTTTCACAAACTGTTGGGCGATATTATGATACCGACTGTGGATTCCAATTTTGCCATGAATCAAGTTGCTTTTTCGACAGCGACGAGGAGCGAAGGTTCGATTGTGCCGATTATTATTGAATTTCATTCTCAATGAAAAATGGCGATAAGGGCACCTGTAAAGCAGGGCGACCGTAAAGGTCGCCCCTACGATAGCCGGTTCAAATATGTAGGGGCGACTCTTGCGGTCGCCCTTGAAATCAAATGAAACAATTTAAATTTCAAAAACATGAAAAATATAATCACCTGTCTTGCAATATTTTATGCGCCAATACTCATGGCGCAACAACTCAATAAAAATGCAGAACGCATCATAGGCGGCTCTGAAAACGAAGTGATTTATCAAGCGATACAAGCGTTAAATGGCAGTGTGTATGCTGTTGGGGAAACCTTTTCGCAAACCAAAGGTGGTTCAGATGGGTATTTAATCATCCTCAATCCGTTTGGTCAAGAGGTGGCAGAACGCCGTTTTGGGGGCGGAGAAGATGATAAATTGGAATCTATTGCTGCGTTGCCAAACGGTAATTTTGTGTTAGCAGGTAGTACCAAAAGTAAAGGTAACGGCAAAAAAGATGCTTGGGTTTTGTATGTGGACGATAAAGGAAAGGTGTTGAATGAAAAAACCTACGGAACAGCGGGTGACGATGCGTTTAATGTAGTAGTGGCAAACGAAGATGGGAGCGTTTTTTTTGCAGGTTATCAAAATGATCAAAAACAATCAGATGTGTGGGTGGCCAAAGAAGCGGATGAGAAAAAAGTGTTTGACAAGTTGTTTACCATTGGTCGGCATGTCAAAAATATTAAAAGTGGAGTCGGAGATACTGAGGGGGGGCTTGTTTTGATGGGAGATACTAAAAAAACAGAGTTGGTCAAAGGCGACGATATTTGGCTGTTTAAGATGGATAAAATGGGTAATACTACCAATATCAACAAACGTTATGGTGAAGCCAATACCTACGAAGAAGCGGCGCAAATCATCAAAACCTCGGACGGTGGCTATGCAATTGTGGGCAGAACAGACAATACACGCGGCAAAAAAATGAACGCATGGCTGTTGAAACTCGATGTGGGTGGCAATCAGCAGTGGCAAGAAAATTACGGTGGTGCAGACTTTGACTACGGCACTTCGGTGGTGCAAACAGCGAATGAGCAATACATTTTGGTCGGTTCTACGCTGTCTCATGCGCCCGATGCACGGACACGACAAATTTACATTGTACGGACGGATGAAAGCGGAAAGATGTTGGGGGAGGCAAACGATGGTGGCAAACAAGACGATGACGGCAGTTATATTGTCAACTTGTACGATGGTTCGTATGGCTTATTTTCAAGCACAATGGGGTTTTTGAAAGGAAAAGGCGGCAAAGATGTGTTGTATTATTCTTTCAAAACAAATGAAGACAATGGATTTGAACAAACTCCATTGACTGAAAACACGTTCCAATATCGAGATTGGAAAATAAATGGCGGCGATTTTTTGGAAACAAATCAACAAACTTTTCTAAGTGTTGACATCAAAAACACAACGCCATTTGTCATCAAAAATGTTCAATTGCAATTGAAAAGCCCTGTGCCTGAAATCGTTGTGTCGCCTATCAGTTATTTGGGTTTTATGAAAAAAAATGAGACCCGACGAGTGATTATTCCTATCCGTTCAATGGTCGGATTGCTTGAAAATCAATACATTATAGAAGCACAGGTATTGGTCAACAATAAAGTTTTATCAACATTCAATAAAGCCATTACGGTCAGAAAAGGGCTATCAAAAACGGTTTATATTCGCCCGATGGCGAATGTGGCGAGTGATACGGCTTTGACGTTTGTTTTGGAAAACCCAACGACGCAGCCGACCAAAAATCTGCGTGTTGCTTTTGAATTACCACCTGATTTGAGAGCGACAAACTTGTCTTTTTTTGATAGATTGACACCGATTCCTGCGGGGAAATCAAGGGAAATTACGCTTCAATTGATGCCGAATACTGAGGGGGGGGCATTGAAAACAAAAGTGACGGCGGTACTGCTTGAAGAAGACGTTTTGAGGGATAAAGTGGCGTTTGATATTCAACCAAAAAGGCATCAAAATGTGGGAACTCAAATCACTTGGCATGCGCCAGATGAATATCGGACGAATATCCAAAATGTCGTGACCAATAAACCCGAATTTGAGATTGAATTGAATGTTGATGCATATGAACCCTTGCAACGTGACCAATTTACCGTTTTTGTGGACGAAAAGCCTATAAATGGCAGCAAAATGGACATTGCCGATTTGTCGCCACCTACCGCACATGAGCAAATTTATCGACAAACATACAGCACGAAACTGTCTTTTAATGCCGCAAAACTCTATCAAGTGCGGGTAGAATTAACGACAAACAAAGGCATTATAAGAAGCAATACGATGATTATTCGTTACGATCCAGAAAGACCAAATCTGCACATTCTAAGTATTGGCACGACGAATAAAGATTTGAAATACACCGCAAAAGATGCGAAAGATTTTGCGGCAACATTGGCAAATCAATCAAGAGGATTGTTCAAACAGGTTTTTACAACGGCACTCATAGATTCGACGTTGACAACTGAGCGGGGCATTCGGAAAGCTTTTAAGAATGTGAAGGATAATTATGAAAATCCGAACGCTGAAAACCGCATTTTCAGCAAAGATTATTTGGTTATCTTCATTTCAAGTCATGGCAAAACGAGTGCGGACAAACGATTTAAACTTTTACCTTCCGATTATAATCCGTCTGATGGCGATGATTTTGCAATTGATTATCAAGATGTTGCGTTGAGTTCATTGGAAAAAGTGAAGTGTCATAAATTGATTTTTATTGATGCCTGTCACAGCGGCGCAGCAAAAGGCGCAAAGGAAACGGTAGATGCAGAGTCGCTGATGAAATTGAGCCGAGCAGCTATTGGGACAACAACAATCACGTCTTGTCGTAGCGATGAACAGTCGTATGAAGACTATGATTGGCAAAACGGTGCGTTTACGGAAGCCTTGATTGAAGCATTTACAAATAAAAAATGCACCGATGAAAACGGTGCATTTAATAGCGATATCAACAATGATCGCAGAATAACGATTAACGAAGTTTTTAGTTTTATCAAACGGCGCGTGCCGAATTTGGTCAAAAATCAGAAAATTGGACGTGTTACAGAACAAAATCCTGTTTTAAATGAGCAGGATTTGGATATGGATGTGCCGATTGTTTCGTATTGAAAATTCACATGCTAACCTCCACTAACGTCGGCAGGGTTTTAAACCCTGCCGACGTTGAAGTTTCGAAAAATCAACCACGAACAAACATAACCGCAATTACATGCTTCAAAGCATCAATTTTGTCTGACCAATATTCATCCGAAAACCGCCGCCGAAAAAGAGCGTTCTTTGGTTGCGCGTTGGGTCATCGCTGTCCTTTTTACGGGCTAAAACATTGAAATCCAAGAACATATTGTGGTAGATTTGGTAACTCACATCGAGTGACATCAATAAAATTTTGGCTTTAACACCTTCGCCTGTGAAATAGCCATAGTCGCCTGTTCGAGTTGTGTAAGGTGTTATTGGATCTTCGCCCCAATCCTTGGTGGCACTGCTTTCGCCTTGTGTTGCGCTCATCAAACGGGCATCAAAGACCAATTTACTGAGGGGTTGGTATCTGGCGCGCAAAAGAATTTCTTTAAAATTCGCTCCCAACGGATGCGCTAAGGGTTGACCTGCATGGGTATAGCTGTTTGTACTATCGCCATGTGTGTAAGTAAAAGGACGTATTTTATTATATTCCAATTGCAAGTCAAGATGGTCTATCCCAAAAGCATTGGGGTATTTGATGCCGAGTTGCCCACCATATTTGTTTGCCCACCAACCTTCACTGGCGGTAATAATTTCTCTAAAATAAAACTCATCGAGCAGCAATTGCCCATAAACTTGCCATTTTTTGACAATATTCCACTTGAAATTGGCACCCACATTGACATTATCAGGGCTGCCCAAAGAATGTTCGACGCTGCGATAAAAAATGATGGGATTCAAATATTGCAATTCAAATTGTTGTTTACGACTCGCAACAACTGATTCAAAAATACCAAAATTGAGGTTGGGCGTTACATTATAACTCAAATGATGGAGCGCAATAAATTTCTTTTGCAAAAGGTCATCGCCTGTCTTCTGCGAAGCAATATTATTGAGTTCTGCAAAAATGTTTTGATATTGAAATTTCCAAACCTTTGTATTGAGTTTTAGGAAAAAGTAATTATTTGTAAAATCTGACAAAAACAGCGACCTCATGCCATCGCCGATAAAATTATTGCCATGACCAAACTGAATACCGATATGTGGCGTGGCATTAAAACTGATGAGACCTTGAGCATTCAAGTAATCATAGCCATTTTTAATTTTAAAAACCAAACTTTCATAGGATTTATAAAACCCCGCACCGGGTACTGCTTTGTGTTTTTCGACCCAATCCGTTCCATAATCTGGAAAACGCGATTGTGTTTCAAGGATATTGGTATAAAAATGCACACGATTGTCAATGCTGCCCCGTATTTCAACACCGCGTTGATTCTTAAAAACCAATTCCTCGTCGTTGCGATCTTTTCCCAAGTTAAAATTGATAATTGGATTGACACGCAGACTGAAGTTTTTGGTATCCAATTCCCACAAATTAGCAGGCGTTTTGTAAAAATACTTCAAAAAAGGCTTCCGATTGAGCCGATACTGAGGGGGGGCTAATGTGCCGACAAGCGGTTCTTTTTTGCCTGTTAATGTCGTCGGTTGCTCCGATTCCAGCAGCCAATCGTTGTTATCATCGTAAATATAACGAATATCTTTTTTGTCTAAATCCGATAAATGAATGTTAGACATCGTATCAAGCGTCTGTGCATAGCGGGTTACATCGCCACGTGTAAATGTCTTTTGAGAAGAATAAAATAAGGAAGGATTGCCATAAAGTATCTCAAATCTATTCATGGCATGATAAACGGCTTCATTACTGAGGGGGTATCCAACGCCTTGTGCAAAGCTCAATTGATAGCTTAATACAAGGAAAAAAAGGAGAATTTTACTGTTTTTCATTATTTTTATGTTTTATGAACGTGCAAAGTTAGTGCTTAAAACACAAAAAGCTCTTTCAAAAAAGAAAGAGCTTTTTAAGTGATAAGTGGAAAGTGAAAAGTGGGCTTGCACACTTATCACGTATCACTTTCCACCTATCACTTTTATTCGTATTGGTTTTTAGTTTCAAAACCAGCGTCTTGCAATATTTTCTCTTTTCGGAAGAGAAGTAAATCTGCTTCGACCATTTCGTGAACCAATGCAGGCAAATCGTATTTAGGTTTCCAACCAAGTTTGGTGTTGGCTTTTGTTGGGTCACCTATAAGTAATTCAACTTCAGTTGGACGGAAATAACGTGGGTCAATAGAGACAACTTCACGACCCATTTCAATTTGATAATCAGGGTTTGAACACGCTACGACATAGCCTTTTTCATCAATGCCTGTACCTTGAAAACCTATCACGATACCAACTTCTGCAAAAGCCATACGGATAAACTCACGTACTTCGGTTGTTACACCTGTGGCTATGACGAAATCTTCAGGTGTGTCTTGCTGTAAAATCAAGTACATGGCTTCGACATAGTCTTTCGCATGACCCCAATCGCGTTTGGCATCGAGGTTGCCCATGTACATTTTGTCTTGCAAACCCAGAGCAATTTTGGCAACAGCTCTCGTGATTTTACGCGTCACAAAAGTTTCACCACGCAAAGGTGATTCGTGATTGAACAAAATGCCATTACACGCAAACATATCGTAAGCCTCGCGGTAATTAACCGTAATCCAATAGGCGTACAATTTAGCAACAGCATAAGGCGAACGCGGATAAAAAGGCGTTTTTTCAGACTGTGGCACTTCTTGCACCAAACCATACAACTCGGAAGTAGAGGCTTGATAAATCCGTGTTTTTTTCGTCAAACCCAACAAACGAATGGCTTCAAGTAGGCGTAAAGTACCAATACCGTCCGCATCGGCAGCATATTCAGGCATTTCGAAAGAGACCTGAACGTGTGACATAGCGCCTAAATTGTAAATTTCGTCGGGTTGAATTTCTTGGATAATGCGGATGAGATTAGTCGAATCCGTCAAATCTCCATAGTGCAAAATAAAGTTTACATTGTCCACGTGCGGATCTTGGTAGAGATGATCAATTCTGTCCGTATTGAACAACGAGGCGCGGCGTTTGATGCCATGCACTTTATAGCCTTTTTTCAAAAGGAGTTCAGCCAGATATGCACCGTCCTGACCAGTGACACCCGTGATAAGAGCAACTTTCATAGTTATATGATTTTGATTAAATTGAGTTCTAAGAGAAGAGGTAAGAAACAAAAGGGTTTGAATATGCCGTTGACATTCAAACCCTTTTATTTTACTGTGGTTGTAATTTTTTTACACCAAGAGCATTTTTTGTAAAGTCATACAAAAAAGTAAGCGGAACTTTTGTTCCCTGCGGCAAATTTATATTTTTATCAGAAAGCCAAAGATTACCTAAGCCTGTATGATGCCCACTTTTGATAGCAGTATTTGTAAAAACATCCATAAAACATGCGACGCTGTTTCCTTGTCTATCAAGGATATTATCAGTCTTTTTTATACCTTTTGTATATTTTGTTTCAATGTAAATGAACCCCTCAGTAGATTCGTTGATTTCGAATAATTCTTCGCCATTAATGGTCAAATGCCGCAAAATATTAATCGCTTTTTGACGGTCAATATCATCTGAATATCTGATTTGCCAATCGCGGCTCATCATCGGGAAGATTTCGTAAGCATCGCCTAAACCAATAGATTGAGCAAAGGCTTTGTGGTCATTGAGTCTGTAATAATTCATACCTCCTTCTGCCTCTTTGGCTGTATAAGGTATTTGAGACAGAGCAGAAAGAATGACGACAAGGGTATCGGGGTCGCGTTCTGTGATAGAGAAAATCTCACCCAAAATTTTATCATACGCTGTATATCCATACGTCATAGGGTCATCCTCATCATTAATATCTGGGTATTTTATAGCTGAATCAAAATCTTTCCCATCAAAAGATCGCCAATAATGATGTTGATAATGAGCTGTTGCATTCAAAAACAAGGTATAATAACCGAAATTTGTTGATTTAAGGACACTTTTGAAGATATGCACTAAAAACCAATCAAAAACAGTCGCCAATTTCCATTTATTTTTTGGATTCAACTTCTGACTCACGATTTGATACGCCATTTGCGCATAGAGCTTCACAGGCAAACGAAACTGCAAACACGAGCGTAAACCTTTCACTATATCACCAAAAGTTACACTAGAAGTGGCATGACCTTGAACACGCCGAGAGATGATTTCCCACAAAGGACGAAGGCTGGCAGGATATGTTTCGTTTTGAATCGCCCAAGGATCAGAGAAAAAAATACCCCCCTCAGTATTGCGACGTAAAACATTCATGCTGCCAATGATACCAGACTCGATGTTTTGTTCGCTAAGCGATTCCCAAATTTGTTTGTGTTTGAGTTGGTGTACATCACTAAGGTGAAAAATCTGATGCTCATCAAAAGTTTTACCAGTATGCGCTGTCACCCATTGTATCCAAGGCTCTAACTTGTTATAATCAGTTTCTGAAGTTGTCTTCAAAAAAGTCCATTCACGTTGTAATTTCTCAAAATTTGGTAATTTGCCCTTAGCAATAAGGGAGTCAATGACCGAACTTGAAATTTCGTTCATTTCAATCTGAACGACACGTTTATATTTTTTTGTTAATTGAATTTCCTTTATCAGCATTACTATTCTAAAATTTTTGTCTTTTTTTGCTAAAAAAACTTTTTTGAAAAAACGGCGAATGTTAAATTCTAAAGTTTGATAAAAAAGGAAATTCTTTTCATATATTTTTGTAAAAATCAATCACGAGCAAAAGTAGTTTAAAGTTTTTTATTCACAAAATATGCGTTAAATATATATTCTCGATGGTCAATATAAATTCATATTTTAGTGTTCAACAATCTTTCCTCGTTACAAAGCAAGCATTTTTATTTCAAAAAGTCCTCTGCATTTTCGGAAATTTTAAATATCCAATGCTTTTAGCTCGCTAACAATTTATTATATAAACTTTTTACATCACTTACTAACCGTTGATAGGAGAACCTTTCCATTACAAACTCATATCCATTTTGACCAATTTTGTGACGAAATGGAGCATCGTCAACTAGTCTTAATAAATTTTGATAAAACATCGTTTCGTCGCCTATATCACTTAAAAGAGCTGTTTCACCTTCGATAACAATATCTTTAATGCCACCTACACGTGTTGAAACAATAGCTTTATTTGCTGCCTGCGCTTCAATAAGACTAACAGGCGTGCCTTCATTTATGGATGTCAGCGTAATAACATCCATGCCAGCGTTCACATAATCAATATCTCGTCGCCAAGACGTAAAAACGAGTTGTGTCGAATCTGATACTTTTGCAGCGGGCGCACTGACATAAGCAATGGCTAACTCCGTCGCCAATTCTTCTATTTCAGTACGGCTTTCACCATCTCCAACAATAAAAGCACAATATTTTTGCGTTGCATTTTTGTTTAAATACTCTAACCCACGTAAAAAAAGTGCATGATTCTTAACAGGGACAAGCCGCCCAACAATGCCGATACAGACTGTTTCATCGTCTATCCCAAACTCCGCACGGAAAGTCTCCCTTTTTTCTTTTTGGTTGACCTGAAATCTATCAAGGTCAAAACCAAGAGGAATAATCTCGAATTTACTGAGGGGGGCTATTTTAAAAACTTCGGCAATTTCATAGCGTTGCGCTTCGCTTATTGTAATAATTTTTGTCGTTTTCCTTGCTAAATAACGCTCAATTTGACGAAAAATGCCCGATTTAATACGTCCAAAATAGGAGTGAAACACATGACCATGAAACGTATGTATGATGATAGGAACGCCTGCTCTACTTGCTGCCAACCGTCCCAATGCACCTGATTTAGCAGCGTGCGTATGAACGATATCAGGTTTAAATTCCTCTATAAATCGCTTTATTTCAAAATAAGCCGAAATATCTTTAAATGGATTGAGCGAGCGGTACATCGAGCGCACATAACGCGGTTCTATGCCTAACTGATGAACGATAAATTCAGAACTGGCTTCAGATTCATCTTTTTGACCTGCCAACAAAATGGTCTCAAATTCAGGATCTAAATATTTAGTCAAATACGCTACATTCAGCGTTGGACCACCCAAATTGAGTCTATTTAAAATGCGTAATACTTTTGGCATATAGGTTTGTTTGTACGGTTTTAGCCGTTTAAGGTTTCAAAACGCTATCTACTTTTTAGAATCCACCTTTTATACCATGAAAAAAGGGTGTATAAAAACCAAATAAAATGAGCGTTTTGGTAGTTTTTGTTGTTTAAAAAATCAAAAATCAACTTTTGCAACTCTTTACTTTGAAATTGAAAAGTCGAAATAAAAACTGAATCGTGGCAAAGGTTTTTCAATTCAGCTTGCAAAGCCTCAGTTCTCAACCATTGGTCTAATGGAATGGCGAAACCTTGTTTGGGTCGCTCCATCATTTCTTGAGGTACGTATTTGTACAAAATTTTTCGCAACAAATACTTGGCTTGCTTATCTTTTATTTTGAGCGAATCGGGCAAAGCACAAGCAAATTCGATAATTTTATGGTCTAAAAAAGGTTCGCGCCCTTCTAATGCCACTTGCATGGTTGCTCTATCTACTTTTGTCATAATATCTCCTTCGAGATATGTTTTAATGTCAATAATGCCCAAATATGAAATCAAGCGCTCTTTATTGGGCAGCGGCATTTTAGGTGAAAAACGCGGCTCATATAATGGAAATAACTTTTTTAAACTTTCGGCTGTCGTGTAGGTGGATGATTGGTTGAAAAAATCAACAATATCCCTCGCACCTATGCCTTTTTTAAATTTTGAAAATTTATTGCCAACACCCGAATACCCCCTCAGTATAGGCAACTTCGAAGCATTTTTTTCAACCCAATTCGGATTAATGGGCGAAGCAGCGTGGTGCAACACTTGGCGTACCCGTCGGGGTATTTTCTGGAATTTTGGAAAAAAGTTTTTAGCTATTTCGTACTTTGTATATCCGCCAAAAACCTCATCTCCTCCATCTGCCGATAGGCTTACTTTTACTTGTTGTTTGGCTAATTGAGCGACAATGAATGTCGGAATACAAGAGCTGTCGCCAAAGGGTTCGTCATAAAAATCAGCAATTTTTGGAATAACTGCCTTGAAATCTGCTTCTGAACAATATAACTCCGTATGGTCAGTGCCAATATGTTGTGAAATGTTTTTTGCAAAATGGGCTTCATTAAAACGGGCATCTTCAAAGCCAATTGTAAAGGTTTTGAGCTGTTGATTTGTTTGTTTTTGTAAAAGCGCAACAACAAGTGACGAATCAATGCCGCCGCTTAAAAACATGCCTACTGGCACATCGGCAACCATGCGCAAACCAAAACTTTCAGCTAAAAGAGGCTCTAATTCCTCTAAAATCAGGTTTTCAGGTCTTGAGTCAAGCGTTTTTTCCTCAAAAATGGTTTCAATATCCCAATATGATTCGGTCGTTATCGCTTGCGTTGTCGTGTCTATTTCTACAAAATGCCCCGAATTTACTTTGTTTGCATACTCAAAAATACTGAGGGGGGCTGTAATATATCCTTGTTGTAAAAATAAAGAAACAGCTCTTTGATTGATGGTTTTATCAAAATATGGATGCTCATGGAAGGCTTTCAACTCTGATGCAAACATAAATAAACCATCTTTCCAATACCAATAAAGCGGCTTCACACCTACCCTATCTCGGCATAAAAGCAGTTTTTTAGTTTCTTTATCCCACAATGCAAATGCAAACATACCTCTGTATTTATGCACCGCATTTTTCCCCAAAGCTTTAAAGGATTTGAGAATGACTTCGGTATCCGAATCTGACTGAAAAGTATAGCCTAATGCTTGTAATTCAAGCCGAATCTCTTGATAATTATAGATTTCACCATTAAAAACAAGGACATAATTCTCCCATTCAAAGGGTTGATTGCCTGCTTCCGAAAGGTCAATAATTGACAAACGCCGATGCCCGAGAAACAGATTTTCACTTATATATTGCCCGCCATTATCAGGTCCGCCATACGCCAATGTATCGCGCATCTTGACAAGTGTCGCTTGTCGATCATAAATGTGTTGTTCATTGAAATCTATAAAACCCGTTATTCGGCACATACCCCTCCCCTATTTTTCAATTATATCGTTTAATTGAGCTTGAAACTGCGCTTTTTCAGCCGTACTGATGGCTGTTTTTCGGTTCAAGAGTCCCATTCTTTTGAAAATACCAAAAAATAAGTATTTCAAATATGCCATTCCAACTGTTGAATAATAAACTCTTTGAGGTATTTTTTGACTGTGCTTTTTTAAAACCCTTTTTGTAAACCGATAACTGTTGTGATATTTACTTCTGTATGTTGCAGTGAAAACCCTATAAAATAACATATTGTCTTCCAAAATATAAAAATTAGAGCTTTCAAAAGTTCTAACCCAAAGCTCAAAATCCTCAATACGATTGATTTCAATATCATATTTGTGTTTTTTGAACCAATATAAATGCCCCATGACGGTCGGATGGATAAAATACCCGCCACTTTTCACGACTTGTTGGATGTTTTGAGGGGCATTTTTAATGACTTTTGCCACAACTTCCGAATTTTCATCAATGATGACTGCCAGAGAACCAACAATATCTACGTTTTTATGCGTTTCCAAATATTTGACTTGTTGTTCCAATCTGTAAGGCACCATGATATCATCACCGTCCATACGTGCAAAATAATCACCACTACTGGCTTCGATACACTCATTCAGCCTTGTTGCGATGCCTTTATTTTGGCTGTCGCTAAAGATTTTAATGCGGTTATCTTTAAATTCCTTGATTTTATCGAGCGTGTCATCTGTCGAACCATCATTAATGATGATTAATTCCCAATTGGAATAGGTCTGTTTTAATATTGAATTTATGGCATCTTCAATATATTCCGAACTGTTATATACTGTCATACCGATGCTTACCAATTTGCTCATATGTGCTGCTACCTATGTTATGTTTTATATTTTTATCCAATCTTTAGGAATGATGTCTGAACCATCAAACTTCGTTCCATTGAACCATTTTTGGGGTGCAACAACTGTCTTATTTGAAGCACGCCCTAACCATGCTGCCCACCACGAAAAAGAACTGTTGGCTATAATAAAATGCTGACACATTGACATTAATTGAAGGTCTTCTTTGGCATTACCCCCTTCGCAAAATAACTTGGGTATATTCGGATAAAGCGTATTCAAATTTTCACGACACCATTTTAAGTCATCCGAAAAAATGTATAGCTGTATTTTTTCTCCAATAGTATCTTGCATGAGTGCAATCCCTTTTTCGATGTAGCTGATATCGAATACATTGTGAACTGGATTATTGAGGTAATCGCCTCGTCGGATATGGATAGCGACACTTACCGTTGCTTCTATTTGTCGGGCTAAGCCTGTATTTTGAGTATCTATGGCATCGTTAAAAACAAATTCCTTTCTAATTATACCTTCAATTTCTTCAAAATACTGAGGGGTCTGCCAATAGCCTTCTAAATACGAATTGTCTTTTAGGTCTAAAATTTCGCGATTGAAATTGTGCGATTTTTCGCCATAATAATTGGATAAAACATTGATTCCGAAACGATTAAGCTGTCTATTGGGTTCTCTTAAAAACGACAAGCCCAATAATTGATTTAACTCTTTGTCCGTCGCAAATGTCAAATCTGTATGGAATAAATCTAACTGAAAGCGGCGCGATGCGTGTCGTTTACTTTCTGTTTGGTAAAAAGACACATCTAATTTTAATGCTGTTTTAAGGCGCAATGCTAAGTGGCGACCGAGAGCATATTGGAACATTTGATTGCCAATGCCCCCGTGAATTTTCATAACTATCATATGGAGGAAACGGCATCGTCTGAGTCATCGGAACTCATATTGAATCGAGCAATAAACTCAACAAAAGCCAGTGGTATCAGCATTAAAAAGACTGTATTTCTAATAAATTCGTTGTTCATAAAGATAATTGCCAAGCCAAAACAGCAAAAACAATACATTGTCGTCATGGTTATCGTCCTCTTGAATTGAGCTTGAACAGCTATATAAGTCGTAATAATGCCCAAAAGAAATGAACCAATCAATGCACCCGCAATACCTAAGTCGAGCGTAAAACAATCTAAATATGTATAAACGTTTGTAGGTATGTCTGCACCGCGCATATATTCCCGAATAAGTCGTGGATATTCCTCAATAAAACCCAAACGTTTTAAGAAATAGTGCAAAAAATCTAAAGAATAAGCATGCGCATCGTAGTATTTTTCTTGATGGTCAATGTATTGCCCTTCAAGAATATCTTGATAGGCTCTGATACCGCCAAAAATATATACATACACTGTGTTTACGAACAGTTCATCCGCATTTTTGACCTTAACAAGGGATAATTTAGTATTGATTTCGTTTGTCAAATAGTATAAAAGTCCAACAAAACCTAAGGCAAAGCTGGCTGTCAGGGCATTTAATCGAATTTTTTTACCTGATAAAACAACTGAAACGAGGACGCAAATCAACACATTGAGAATAGGCGCGCGTGTAAAAGTAGAAGCACTTGTCGCCAAAGCGATAATGACGATGATCGCCAATATGTATGGAGAGAGCTTTTTTTTGTTGAAAAGCAAAAAAGCCATTGGAATATAAATGTTATAAGACCGACCAAACAGGTTGAAAAACATATTTGATTCCGTCAAAACTTCTCGGGCTTCGCTGCTGCGCAACATGGCTAAATTGGCTAAACCTTGCAGTTTTGAAGCGGCGTTTTGAAAGTAAAAATAGTTGGCAAGGATGCTCAATACAATCAAAAGATAGAGGGCTGTTTTCAATCGTGTTGCAGAGTAAACCACTTCCCTATCTGCACCATTTTTTTCATTTGCATAATACAAATAGACACAAATTGACCCAAAATAGAATGTTATCCATGCTAAATATACGACGACCAGTGCTTCAATGCTCACCAAATATGGCAGTCCAATGATTTGATTGCCAAACACAAGTAAAGCCCATACTGTCGTATAGATATACAAATGTATTTTTTGCTTTTTAATACGATTCAATACACCTAAGTATAAAGTCAATATTATAGTAACAAAAATCGTATTTACCCAAATATATGGATTATCCATAGATAAACCTTCTTGAAAAGAAAATCAATGATGCGCAATAGTTTGAAGCTGAAAGTGAACCATTTAGGGCTTTTATAGTAGTCTTCAAACAAAATACACATGCTGTCTATGCCGTATTTGTGCATTTTCCAGTTGAGAGTCTGCCTATCATTTCCTGTCGAAAGACCTTGGTAATGTGTAACGGAAGTATGACCATTTAAAGCGCAAGTTTTGCCTAATGTTTTGATTTGACACCCTAAAATGAGTTCTTCTGCATACAAAAACGTTTTTTCATTCAGATACCCAATCGTCTGTAAAGTAGATGCTCGTATCATAAATACTGAACCGTTTATCGAATCAACGGGATATACTGAGGGGGTGTAAGGCATCCAATCCATGTACAAATATTCACGACTAAAACGCTTAAAAAAGGGTAATCTGCTTAAAAAAATGACGTTACAGACCATCATTTTGTAGGGATTCAACAGTTTTCGGACTTGAATTTGGTTTTCAACTTTGCTGCCTGCACTCGTAGTATCTACGAGCGGTGACACAGCAACTATTTTGTTATCTTCAAACGTTTTGACAAGTTTTTCGATGGTTTTTGGGTCTTCTAAAATCGTATCGTTGTTGAGAACAAAAACAAAATCTGAATGCCCTGTTTCTATGCAATACTTCGCTCCAACATTGTTTCCTGCTGCATAACCTTTGTTTTCTAGATGCAAAATGAGGGTTACACTTTCTGGCAATCTCGTTTTGAGAATTAATTTCTGCGCTTCATCGGGCGAATTATTGTCAACAACAACTATATTAAAGTTGCTGTATTCTTGTTTTAGTAAGGATTTTACGCAGTTTATGGTCAATTCTGAATGATTATAATTCAAAACGACAACGCCTACTGAGGGGGGGCTATGAGAATGTGACATAAAGGGTATTTACTAAAATCGTACAAATAACAGACAAAGAGCGATATTTTATGCCCTTTTTGAAAACAGAGTTACCCATCAACAGAAGATACTCGCTTGACAAATACCATGAAAAAAAGATCGCTAAAATGACGAAAGGAACGATTGCCAATTTTAGCAACAGCATAACTGATATAAATAAAGATGCGATGAGTAAAAGTAAGTGTATCAATGAGTTATAAAAAAATATTCTTGAGCTGTTTTGTATTTTAAACAAGTTAAAAATCAATAATTGCAACAAAACATAGGGTAGAATGATGGAAGACAATGCCAAAATATATGGTTTGGCAGCAAAATACTGAGGGATGAAAATTTGAATGATTTGGAATAATATGGGTGAGAACAACATGAAAAGGATAGATACAATAGCTAAGCCTGCCGTCAATTTAGTGAATAGTGACTCTAAGGTTTCGAGAGGAATCTCTATGAATTTGCGCAGCATAAAGTTTGTAACGGACAGCACAACGCCCACGACGATATTGACAATCGTATAACCAAATGAATACAAACCAAACTCATATTTTGAGTAATACAATGACAAAATAACTTTATCGAGGTTCTGAAAACCCACAAATACGAGACCCGTCAGTAATATTGGAAAACCTATTCTAAGATTGGCTTTGAGAAAGCCTATAAATGTGTCTTTGTTTATGCCCTGCCAGAACCCATCTAATACGATATATTTTTTCAAAAACAGACTTGTAAGCAATGCCGTTGTTGAACAAATAAACAACATGTTGTAGAGGAAAACAATGAATTCTATTGTGAGTCTATCCGAAAAGATGAAAATCAAAAACGTCAGAAGTAATTGATTGACAATGACAACGACGCTGTTTATGATGAATTTTTGTTCTCTTAATAAAACATTATTGGAAAAAGCGAGTAGGTTTTGAATGAAAATTTGGATGAAAATAGGTACAATTAGGCTTACCGTTTGGAAAAAAAAGGCAAAAAGCCCTAAGATAATGACCTGAATGACGATTAGGCTCGCAAACTCATTGCCGCGCGGTTTTTCATCATTTAATAGCCACCTCAAGTACATGCCATCTATCAACCCAAAATGGAAAATACCCGAAAAAGAAACCAACGCTAAAAAAGTGCGGTACTCTCCAAAAGTTTCTACGGTTGAGTGCTTAGATAAAATATAGTTCAAGGAAACTTGCACCAATACGCTCAACAACGAAATAAGGATGAGCAATATCGGTGTTATCCGTTTGGCGTTAAGCAGTTTCAACGGTATGCTCTTTTTTGTACCATTCAAAAGTCTTTTTCAAACAATTCTCCATCGGCAAGGTAACAGTGTAACCCAGCATTTTTTGAATCTTGGAAATATCTGCTAAACTGTAAAGTATATCACCCAGCCTGTTGGGTCCAAAAACGGGTTCAATATCAGAATGAGCAATGTTTTTTATCATTTTGAACAATTCCAACAGCGTTGTACTTTGACCACAAGCGACATTGTATATCTGATTTAAGCTGTCTTTATTGTCTGTAAAAAAAGCTAAAATATTGGCATTGACGACATTATCAATATAAGTAAAATCACGACTGATTGAACCGTCTCCATTTATGGTTGGACTCTCACCTTTTATGACACAGCTCATAAACAGCGGAATAACCGCCGCATAAACACCATTGGGGTTTTGATTGGCACCAAAAACATTGAAATATCTCAATCCGATATGCTCCAACCCGTATAAATTGCCATAAACCCTTGCGTACAACTCATTGACGTATTTCGTAACGGCATAAGGAGACAAGGGCTTTCCGATTTCATCTTCTTTTTTGTATTCACTTTGGATATCGCCATAAGTTGAAGAAGAGGCTGCATAGACGATGCGCTCAATCTTATTTTCCTTCGCCGCCGTAAATACATTTAATGTACCTGTAATATTAATCGCGTTGGTCGTCAAAGGGTCATTTATTGAACGCGGCACGGAGCCTAAAGCAGCATGATGGGATACCAAATGCATATCAGAACTCGCCTTTAAACAAGTCTCATAATCTCTAATATCACCTTTTACAAATTCAAAATTTGGATCACTAAAAAAAGGATTAATATTTTCAATAGAGCCTGTTAATAGATTATCCAAAACACGGACAGTTCCAATGCGATCATCGTTCAATAATGCCTTTACGAGGTTTGAGCCTATAAATCCAGCACCGCCTGTAACAAGAATATTTTTTTTCATGACTATTTATTCATTTTCAAAAACAAAATTCTAAAGCTGCAAATAGCTATATCCCTCTGAAGGTCCATAAAGCCCCTTCAAATCCACCAAAACACCGTCTTTTTTCATAATTGACTCAAAATACTGAGGGGTCAATTTTTTATAATCCTCATGCGATACAGCCGTAATGATAGCATCATAATCGCTTGAAATGTGGTCAATCAATGTCAATTTATATTCATGTGCCACTTCATTGGGAGAAGCATGCGTATCGGTAATATGGACATTTACGGAGTAGTCCATCAACTCGCGAATCAAATCAACTACTTTTGAATTGCGAATATCCGATACGTTTTCTTTAAATGTAATGCCCATAACTAAGACCTTACATTGTCCTGGATTTTTGCCGTTTTGAATCAACATCTGCACCAAACGTTTCGTAATCCAACGCGGCATATCGTCATTAATACGTCTTCCCGCAGCTATGACTTGTGGCTCTACACCCAATTGACGGGCTTTGTGCAACAGATAATAAGGGTCAACACCGATACAATGTCCACCGACTAAGCCCGGTTGTAGCTTTACAAAATTCCATTTAGTACCCGCTGCTTCAATGACGGCTTTTGTCGAAATGCCCATTTTACTAAAAATCATCGCCAATTCGTTCATCAACGATATGTTCAAGTCACGTTGCGTGTTTTCAATCACCTTTGCGGCTTCTGCAACTTTGATACTTTCTGCTTTGAAAATACCCGCCGTGATGATGTGACCATAAACTTTTGCCACTTCTTCTAAGGCTTCGGCATCTGAACCTGAAACAATTTTCAAAATGGTGTCAATCGTCCGTAACTTATCACCTGGGTTAATGCGTTCCGGCGAATAACCTGCTTTGAAGTCCACACCAAATTTCAAACCTGATATTTCTTCAACAACTGGTAAACAATCTTCTTCAGTACATCCTGGATATACCGTTGACTCATACACCACATAATCCCCTTTTTTAATGGCTTTGCCTATGGTTTCAGAGGCTTTTTTCAAGGGTGTCAAGTTCGGCACTTTGTTTTCGTCAATGTCTGTTGGGACAGCGACGATGAAAAAATTTGCCGTTTTCAAGTCATCAAGACTCGTTGTAAACAGGATGTCTTTGTTGTCAAATGCAGTGCGGTCCAATTCATTTGAAGGATCGATACCTTGATTCATCAAATCAACCCGTTTTTGGTTGATGTCAAAACCGACAACGCTGAAATATTTGGCAAACTCCAATGCCAAAGGCAAACCAACATAACCTAAGCCGAGGACGGCTATTTTCTTTTCTTTTTTAAGAAGACTGTCGTACATAATGGATAAATGAGTAAATTAAATGAATGTAGAAATACTGCGGGGAGGCATAAATTTAGAAAATTGAATAAAACGCTAAACCGCTTCATTCTTATCAACTGTTTTTAAAACAGCTCTTATTTTTTTTCTTAATACAATAAACAATGTTCCAAGAAATCCACCAATGATAAAACCCAATAAAACGGCTATTTTTTTAGATTTTTTCTTAGGTTCAATCGGTGCAATGGGTCTATCAATTTCCTGAATATAAGGTGCTTTGTTTTCGAGGGCAAAACCAGCAATAGCGAGGTTTTTTTGAGATTCGGCATACATTGTATTGTAAATCATGGCTTCTTTTTTCATTTGTTCAGCAGGCAATCTGTCCTGACTTAAAATTAGTCCGCGTTGATTATCGTCAAAACTTGCCGCCGCCGCTTCTCTTGCACGAGCCAGTCGCTTGATTGAGTCGGACTGTTGCCTGAGTACGTTATAGGTTTTGGACTCTTTGACGACACTTTTTTCGACATAAAAATTGCTTAATTCTGTAAATATGGCTTGGAGCAGTTCTATCGAAAGCGTTTCGTTAGTTGTCGTCAGGTCGAGGGTTAACATCTCTGACATTTTTGCAAATGAGCATGAAAATAGGCCTTTTTTGCCCGAAAGAATATCATAAAGTCGCAATAAAGCATTGTTCTCTGTTCGGTTAAACTGTTCAAAATCACCGTTTTTGAATAAAAATCCATTCAATCCCGTCGTATCTTTTGCCCATTGATCGTGCAGTTCTCGTTCGCGAATAAGGTGATTGGCAAAAAAATCATCTTTCCCATCAATGATAGCCCGATGAAAAAGGGCTAATTGAACGATACGCCGAGATTTTGACAAGTCAGTAATTTTGTCTAAATTCGTATTCGTCGAGCCCAACCCATCTAAACCTAATTTCCCCGCAATCGCCGCTATACCCAGAGAACTACCTTCATTACCATTGACTAAAAAAGTGAGACTTGCACCATAAACAGCCTTAGTCGTATAGGCTTTGTAAAGCAAATAACCTGTTATTGGTATTGTAAAAGCAGCAACCCACAACCAATTACGCAACACTTCACGACTGTATTCCTGAATCGTCAGAATGATGTCTCGGAAGGTAATTTCGTCGTCTTTTATCGCTTTTATCTTATTTTCTGTCATTTTTTTAATAAAGTAGTGTTATTTCAGACGTGCAGTTTAGTAGTTACTCAAAAATACTGATGGGACATCCCGATACAATCAGGAGGGGACACTTTAGTCTTTTGGGAATAGTTTTTTTGCGGGATTGCCTACCCAGACTTCGCTTTCGCCGACATTTTTCAAAACAACCGCACCCATACCTATGGTTGCGTTTTTACCAATTTTCACTTTTTGTAATATACTGGATGAAGGTGCAACCCACGCATTTTCACCAATTTCAACGCTACCGGCTACCAATGCAAGGGCAATTACAAGGGCATTGCGCCCAACGATGACACCATGGGCGATGTGAACGAGGTTGTCTATTTTACAATTTTCTTTCAAAATCGTACTACCCAAAACACCTCTGTCTATGCAGGTATTGTTACCAATTTCAACACCATCTTCAATCACCACATTGCCTACATGCGGAATGAGGGCATAATCGCCATTTTCATCTTTTTCGTAGCCAAACCCTACCCCACCGATGACATTGCTGGCACCAATTTGAACGCCTTTTCCGATATGTGTACGCCTTTTTATCACTGTATTATGCCCAATCGTCGAGTCATCACCAATAATACAACCCGCTTCAATGACCACATATTCGCCGATAGATAAGTTTTTACCCAATTTTACTGAGGGGTCAATGATCGTTGTTCGAGCAATTTCACGCTGTTCAACAGGCATAAAAAACGTCTGAAGCATTAAACGGAAAGCACTTCGGGGGTTTTCTGTAATCAGATATTGACAATCGGGTTGAATATCCGTTTGCTCAATATGTTGACAAATAATTGCGCCTTTTTTGACCTGTTTTAAAATGTCATAGTTTTTGACACTTGCCCACATGACGACATCAGCGCGGGTATTGTCCTCTTCCAACTGAATCGGCTCGGTGATAAATGTATTTTTATCACCAATAATTTGAGTAACACCGATTTTAGAGGCTATTTCTGCTAAAGAATATTGATTCATACGTATTATATATAGGTGTCCAAATTCTTAACGCAAAGCATAAATGCGCTCGATGATTTCAACGACTTTCATCCCTTCAAGGGCATTTGTGGTGATACTGCCCCGATTTTTCAAAACATCTACCACGTTTTCGATGATATAATGGTGGTTTGCAGCCGAACCTTTGTAAGGTCCGTAGTCATTTGGCGGGTTCGATGCTTCGAGTGTGGGCATCATATAGTCTTTAATATGGCAATATTCGACTTCATTCATGTATTGCCCGCCTACTTTCAAAGAACCATTCTCGGCAATAACCATGATGCTACTTTCCAAGTTTTTGTCCCAAATTGCCGTTGAATAACTCAAAGAACCCATACTGCCATCCACAAAATCAAACTGTATAAAGCCTGAATCCTCAAAATCTGTTGACTGGCTGTGCGTAAAGTCATTAAAACGGGCTTTAATATTCGTAATATCACCAAAATACCAATACATCAAGTCAACAAAGTGGCTAAACTGAGTGAATAAAGTACCACCATCTAAGTCACCTTTACCATGCCAACCCTCTTTTTTGTAATAACGGTCGTCTCGATTCCAAAAGCAATTGATTTGCACCATAAATACCTTTCCAAGTGTGCCATTATTGAGCAATTCTTTGAGCCATACTGAGGGGGGGGAATAACGGTTTTGCATGACGCAAAAAACCTGCTTTGATTTTTGTAAAGCCTTGAAAATAATGCGCTCGCAACCCGCTTTTGTCAAAGCCATCGGTTTTTCGACGACAATATTTTTGTCTGCGTTCAGTGCTTTCAACGCTTGTTGCTCATGCAAACCATTCGGCGTTGCTATCACTACAACATCAAAATTAATATCAGAAGCTAATAAAGTGTCAATTGAAGGGAAAAACGGTACTTCATAGTTGTTCAAACCCAAAGAAGCTTTGGGTTGAATATCGCATAATGCTACCAATTCAGCATCTGGGTTTTGAGAAATCATTGCCGCATGGCGTTTACCAATATGGCCACAACCGACGACCGCAAAACGTACCTTATTATTAAGACTCATATTAAATGTATAAACATGAATGTTTTGAAAAAGGAAATTACTGAGGGGGGCGATTCTTGTTTTTTCGTAAAATAGGGCAAAATGTTTCAATTGGGCATGGCTGCGCCCTTGATGTGTTCCCTGCACATAGCTTGTTCAAAACATCGTCCACTCTAAGGAGGCGCGAAATTAGCCATACTCGTTAGGAAAAAGAAACATTTGAGTAATTATTGTACTCAAACTTCATTATTCAAAATTTCTTCTTTTGACCCTACCCTACCCTTTTCTTAAAAATGGATATTTTGAGAATGAGAAGTCAGAGGCGCGTCCTTGAATATAAGAGTCATTCTGTACCTCTAAGTTATTCATAACACTACTTGAATACGAGATTCCTGCACTGCTTTTATGTGCTATTATGCTAACACTCCCCTATTAAATTTAATGCTACCAAAGCTAAAAGTGTCGCGTGAGCGACAAAATATTTGTAACAGACTTAGGCTAAGATGTACTTTTGATTCATAGAATCAACATTTGTCAATATCATAGTTCTACGAATTAGTGGGAAAAACAAAGTCGGGTGTGTTACAAATAGAATGTCGCGTGAGCGACATTCTAGGATAAGAAATATTCAATGTAAATACTTATAATTCTATTTGTATAAAATTATATTATTTTGTATAAATATTAAATAATAAAAATAAAATCACTTTAATACAATTAAATACACTTCAATACAAAACAATTCATATTTTTACATTTTAATTTATAAAAATACAAATAGATATGGTTATTTCAGTCACAAACTTGAAAGGCGGCGTTGGTAAAACAACCGTTTCCATCAACATTGCGGTGGGCTTGGCACTCAAAGGATATAGCATCTGTCTCGTGGACAGCGACCGTGAACAACGCTCTGCAACTGAGTGGCGGGACAACAGGACAAAAGAATCACCCCAGATTACGGTGGTTAGCGTGTCCGAAAAACAGTTTACAAGCGAAATTAAAGCCCTTAGAGCAAAGTTTGACATCGTGTTGATAGATGGCGTACCCCAACTGTCAGAACTCGCCCAATACACAATTGGTGTGAGTGACTTGGTATTGATTCCGATAACGCCGAGTTTGATTGATTATCGGGGTTTTGAAATCTTCTTTCGCAAGTTCAAAGAAATCAAATTGATGAAGGAAGAAATTGGTGGCAAGGTTGAAGGCGCTGTTGTGATGAATCGAGTTCAGCGCAATCGTTTGGTTAATGAAATTCCAGAAGCGGTTGAAAGTTATGGCATCCGACTTTTGACAAATCGCCTTGCCGATAGACTGGCTTACAAGGATACTTTTACTGAGGGGTTGGGTGTTTTGGAATACAAAGACGAAAAAGCACGAAACGAAGTCCAGGGTATGGTAGATGAAATAGAAGAGATCTTGAAAAACATTTAATGTAATTTATTACAATTCTTTTTGTATAAAATCATATCAATTCACAATTAATTATATAAAATTGTATTAATTAATAATTAATCATATAAAATTGTATTTTTATGACTAATTTTAGATGGTTATGATTTTTTATGAAATTATTCAGATGAATTTATATTTTTATAAATCTTTGCAAAATCATTCATAATAATATGAAACAAATAAAAAAAATTCAACCAAAATCTAATCCAGACATTGATTTGGAGATGCTGACGCAACGCATAAAGGAAGGCAGTAAGCAAACGCTTGTTGAAGAAATTCCCGATGAAACGCTTGAACCTAAACCAAAAGCCGCATCAAAAACCCGAACTATAACCAAAAACGAAGAACCGAAATCCATTATACCAAAGAAAAAAGCAGGGCGGAAAAAGCAAAATACCGAAGAAATGCACCGTTTTGCCATAGATTTGCCACTTTGGTTGTTCGAAAAAATGAAATTCGACGCGGATGAAAATTTTTCAACGGTGCGCGGTCAAATTTTAAAATTGCTACTTGCACACTACAAAAACTGATTATTTGTGTAATTTAGCCTCTGAATTCAAAAATCATCAACAAAAAGCCTTTTGTTGTTTTTCTATTTTTAAGATCTTTTAATACTTTTACTCGCAGCTAATCCATTGATTATCAATTTATTATGCAGTTAAGTATAACCAAAAACGAATAAAGTATAACTGAAACGAATTCTACTATAACCTAAAACGAAATGAATTATAACTAAAACGAACTTTGCTATAACTAAAACGAACTAACCCAGCTAAGTATAACCAAAAACGAACTATAACAGATATTAGGTGACACGTTCTGTTACTCCATATAAAATAAACGTCTTTTTCCCTTTTCATAAAGCGGGTATTTGCCCACAAAGAGTAATTTGAACCTTAAAAACACATCGTCTTCACTCAACTATAACCAAAAACGAAAACGAATGATTGTAATACTTCGGTTTTAGTTATAGTTACAAAACAGACTTTGTTCTGAGATATGAGCCAACGGACAAAAAAAAATAGAGGCATTAAACTTATTAAGAAGTCAAATGACCTCATCGAAGCGCGCTATCGTTTTGATATTTGGGAAACCCGTGTTTTCACGAGCATCTTGTCTGAAATCGAGTTGCACGATGAAGATTTCCGTGTTTATAGGGTCTATTTACGCGATATTATTAAAGAGTTTAACATCAATAATGGCGATGCCTATGAATTGTTGCGCCAAGCGACGCATAGTTTGATGAATAAAAAACTATATGTCAACTATGAGCATGACGGAGCTATCAGAGAGAAAATTTATCACATCATTCGCAAAGCGGACGTAATGAAATCCATATTGGATGAATCTCGTCGAAAAGTAAATGAATATGTGGATATATCGATTGATCCGGAAATGAAACCTTTGCTTTTGGAGCTGAAAAGCCGTTTTACGACTTATGATGTGCAAAATGTGGTTAAATTTAAGAGCAGTTATACGCTGCGGATTTATGAGCATTTGAAGCAATATGAGAAAATAGGGAAGCGGACAATGGACATTGAATACTTGAAACGCATCTTTGAATTGACGACAGAATACCCGCTTTTTGCCAATTTTTATCAAAAAGTGGTTGACCCCGCGTTTAGAGACATCAATGAATTTACGGATTTGACGATTTCACGTATTGAAAAACTCAAAGCGGGTAAAAAAGTGGAAAGCCTGCAATTTTTCTTTCATTCTAAATCAAAAGAGATTGCCAAACAATCGATAAAGGCTATTCAGCCACCGACTCGTGCATTGAAAAGCGATCAAAAAGTAGAAACCGTAGCTGAATATGGGCAAAAAGATCAGCTTTTTTTGCAGTTTCAAGGCGTAGTTGTAGGCGAATTTGGCGTTTCACCAACTGTTTTTTTGACAGAATTAGAAGGTTGTACTGAGGGGAGACTTGAACAAGCGATTCGCGTGACGCGTCGCGCTGCACAGGAAGGGAAGTTGAAAAACCCATCAGGCTTTTTTATTGAAGCCTTGCGCCGCGCCTTTACTGACCCCAAAGAACAACAAATAAAACGAGGACAGACTGAAACCCAAAGAAAAACAACGCTCAAACAGCTTGAAATACAGTTAAAATCACTCAAAGAAGACTATCAAGTAGCGATAAATCATAAAATTAGGCTGCTCACAGAAGCTGATTCTAACATTACAATATCGGCTGTTGAAGCCATAAAGAAGGAAAGTAAAGGGTATTTCGCTTTAAAAGGTGTCCAAACTGAAAAATTGACGCTCGACGATTTTAGAGAAGACAAAATACTGAGGGGTCTGGTCATTCTGCAAATTCAAGCGCAAAACAAAAAACAGTTTTCAGAAATAGACAATGTGTACGTGCCTCAAATTCAAGCAATAACCAATGAAATTAAGGAGTTGAATGGGTAAATTGTTATTATTGCTGTATGGTTGAATTGTTTTTCAACAATTCAACCATACAGCAATAATAACAATTTTATTTCGCTCTCATGCGATTGTTCCGCGCATTATGCTCCACTTCTGCCAGCCCTAATTCCTCCATCAAAGGCGGAATATACATGCCAAAACGTCCTCGCAGACCTTTTTTTAAGCCATACCAACCGCCATTTGGGTTGTTTTCAGAACGTCCCCATGCTTCAACCGTACCTACTTTGGCTGGTTTTTGTTCATCGGCAGAGCCGAGATCCATCCAATCACCATGCGCTTTGAGCATTGTGTGGAGGTCGTTTAGACATTTGGCATCATACAAAAGCGTCGTTTTACCGACGACACAAACGATGACATCTTTAGCGTCTTTTATGTCACGATACATTTCATATTCAGAGGTGAGAGGAGGCGTTTTCAGTTGCCAAGGGTTGTTTTTAGTACCTTTTTCCATTGTTTTTTAACTTTTAGAATTGTGAATTAATTCGGTTTCTTTCTTCAAATCGGCAGCAAATTGCTCAAAAGAGCGCGTTAGGTTTTCTCGATTCATTTTTAAGGATGATTTTTTATAAAAGTTGAGTTCAGAAAACAAACTTACTAAAAAAGGTGAAATACTGAGGGGTATGAAGTTTTAATTTTTTCTCAACTATTTCCTTATCTCGTCTATTTTTGCGACATTTGCTTTATAATTAATTTATTGAAAATCAATGCTTTAAATGTCTAAAAACATCATGAAAAACCTACTTTCCTTTCGTCGTGTCCATTGGACACCCCTCTGCATCATAGCCGTTTTATGTCTATTTGCAGCATGTCATACCTCCTCTTTGACGGCTATAAAGGACGATATTTTGTATAAAAGCTTAACGGCAAAAAGGATTCAATTGCCCAATCAATGGAAATTGACACCTGCGGGGACGAGCTTACCTTTAGGCGATTTGCCTTTGAATATGGTCATTTCTCCTTCAAAAAAGATGTTGGCAGTGACGAACAATGGCGTGAGCAATCAGAAAATTCAGATTTTTAATATAGAAAATTCAGCTCAATCTGTCAAATTGGTTTCAGAAGCAGAGATTCCTAAGTCATGGTATGGTTTGGCGTTTTCAAAAGACGAAAAACGGCTGTTTGCTTCGGGCGGCAATGACAATACGATTGTTGTGTATTCAATTGATAATCAGATAATTAAACATGATACGGTTATAAAATTGGGTGAAAAATGGTCAAAAAATAAAATTTGCGCCACAGGTATTGCCGTTGACAATGCGACAAATCGTTTGTTTACAGCCACAAAAGAAGATTCTACGCTTTATGTATGTGATACGAAGACCTTAAAAGTGCTGAAAAAGTACCCCCTCAGTAGTGAAGCTTATGCTGTCCAAATTTCGCATAATTTGAATGAAATATACGTATCTCTTTGGGGTGCAAAGCATATTGCTGTTTTTGATTTGAAGAGTTTAGAAAAAAAAGCAGATATAGCCGTTGGCGACCATCCCAACGAAATGCTGTTGAACAAAAGCGAAACCACGCTTTTTGTCGCCAATTCCCTTGATAATTCAGTGTCTGTTGTTGATTTAAAGACTAAAAAGGTTTTGGAAACGCTGAATGCGGCACTTTATCCCGATGCGCCAAATGGCTCAACAACAAACGGTTTGGCTTTGAGTAGTGACGAAAAGACGCTATATATTGCCAATGCAGATAATAATTGTTTAGCCGTTTTTGATGTCGAAAGAGTAGGAGTGAGCCATTCAAAAGGCTTTATTCCGACAGGTTGGTATCCGACAAATGTAAAAGTTGTGGGCAAAAAAATATTGGTTGCCAACGGTAAAGGTATGAGTTCACAAGCAAATCCGACGGGTCCAAGTCCGTTCAAAAAGAGTGAGGACAATCGAGCAGGGCAGTACATCGGTTCGTTGTTTTTAGGTACTTTGAGTATTATTGATGCGCCTTCGGTTAAAGAATTGGCTGTTTATTCAAAATTGACCTACGAAAATACCTTGTATGCAAAGGAAAAAGAGCTGAATACTGAGGGGGTGGTTGGAAACCCGATTCCGATGAAAGTCGGTGCGCCTTCGCCTATCAAATACGTTTTTTATATTGTCAAAGAAAATCGGACTTATGACCAAGTTTTGGGTGATGTGAAAGCGGGCAATGGAGATGCCAAACTCTGCCTTTTTCCTGAAAAAATAACGCCTAATCAACATAAATTAGTCAATGATTTTGTTTTGTTAGACAACTTTTACGTGGATGCAGAAGTGAGTGCCGATGGTCATAATTGGTCAATGGGTGCTTATGCCAACGATTTTGTGGAAAAGACTTGGCCCACAAGTTACGGTGGTCGTGGCGGCAATTACGACTTTGAAGGGTCGCGACGAGTGGCTTTTCCGAAGGGTGGTTTTATATGGGATGCTTGCCAACGGGCGGGTGTTTCGTACCGTACTTATGGCGAATTTGCGGACAATTATAAAGCGAGTTACAAGACATTGGAAGGGCGCATTTGTCCTAATTATTCAAGTTGGGATTTGAAAATACAAGACATCAGCAGAGAGGGTGTTTGGGAACATGATTTTGATTCACTATTGACAATCAATCAGTTACCGCTTTTTTCAACCATTCGTTTTGGCACTGACCACACTTCAGGTATGTCAAAAGGGTCTTATTCGCCCAATGCTGCTATGGCGGATAATGACTTGGCGGTTGGGCGTTTTGTTGAGCATTTATCGCAGTCGTCAATTTGGCACGAATCGGTTGTTTTTATCGTTGAAGACGATGCTCAAAATGGGGCAGACCATGTTGATGCACATCGCTCGACGGCTTATGTCGCGAGTCCTTATATCCGTCGCAATTTTGTTGACCACACCATGTATTCCACGAGTTCGGTGTTGCGGACGATGGAATTGATATTGGGTATCCCGCCCATGAGCCAATACGATGCGGCTGCTATGCCGATGTATCGTTGTTTTACGGAAAAACCTGATTTTACCCCTTTTAAAGCCTTGCTTGCGGGCATTGATATCAACGAGCGCAATATGGCGGACAATGAATTGTCGCGTCAATCATCGTTTTTTAACTTAGCTGAATTGGATGCTGTGCCAGAACGGGCGTTTAATGAGGTGCTTTGGAAAGCGATAAAAGGGTTGGATTCAGAGATGCCGCCGCCTCTTCGTGCGGCTTTTGTTTGGTTGAATGGTAGCGATGATGACGATTGATTTTCATCTGATAAAAAATCTACAACTCAATAAACGGTTTGATTTTAAAAAATAGACAAATAAAGGGAAGCTACCTCATGGAAAATGCGTAAATTCGCCCCTTAAATTTGAAAAAATGGTGATAACAGTCCATAATTTCGACAAAATCGGCGATAGAACGGTTCTGGCGGAAGGCGAACGCTTGTTTAAGTTGAAGCGTGTGTATGATTTGACACAAACAAATGAAGGAGCATGGACGGCTTATGTCGAAGGAACGAATGATGAATATGCTGTACGTGTGGCGTTCAAAGACAACGAAATTACAAAATCTAACTGCACTTGTTCCTACGAAAATGGTTTGTGTAAACACGCCATTGCCCTCCTTTTTGAATTGAGAAAACAATTTTCAGAAGTGCTGTCGCACAGAGCCGAAACCCTTGTACAAGGTGCTGACGGTGTTTTTAGAACAAAAAATGATATTGAAGTGAATAAAGATTATTCCCCAAGCGGGCTTTATGCCGCCTATAAGACCCTACCCGAAAGTGAACAACGGACGATTAAGATAGCTGCCCTTGTGTATGAGCCGTTTTCGATGACCAAATTGATTGAAGTTTTCAATTCCAGTTTTCAACACATGGGCAAGGGATTGACTGCCAGTTGGGCTAAAATTTGGTTGTTAGAGCTCAATCAAGCTGCTTTTTTGCTGTATTTACCCACAGGGCAATACCGCATTAAACCCGATTTTGCAGATTATTTACTTGAACTAGAATTTGAAAAAGATAGAGATTTTAGGGTGCTTGTGCCGCGTATTCGGCGTTTGATGGAGCCATCCGCAATTCGTTATAGAGATTTTGAGCCCTCGGAACGCTATTTCAGAGAAGTGCGTTTTGCTTATTATTTGGGCGATTTAGACCTGTTTCGGAGCAATTATTTTATGACGGTTCAGAACAGTGGTAGTTTAACAAAATATTCGCAAAAGGAATTGTTGCAGCATTTTTTGCCCTCTGTTTTCAATTTGGAAAATATAGATAAAATACCTGCACCTATTCGTAGTTTTCTATTGAGTGAACAACTTGTTATGACAACTTTTGGATTGTCTTCAACCGATGGGTATTATGATTATGTGATTCAAAATTTGGATAAATTGCCAGAAGCTGACCGTTCAAATTTGGCACCTTTGGCGGCACAGATTGCTATGTTCAAAGGTGATTGGAGCTTAGTTGGCACATTGTCAAGGCATTTTGATGACCTTAATTCGGCCAATATTTTGGGTTGGCAAACTTTATTGAGGGGGGCGGCAACGGAATCGGTTGATATTTTTAATTCAGGTCTTAAAGCCTTACGTAAAAATTCAAAAAATCCGAAAGAGTTCTTAATGAACTTAGCCGCTGTTTTTCAAATTTTAGCGCAACTAAAAACACAGGATTCGGCATTTTATGTCAAAATTGAAGCACATTACAAGCAATTAAACAAGCATAATGGGGCGTATAATCAAGTTTATGATGCCCTCATGGCTGTTCTAAGTCTGTTGAAAAACGAAAAAAATGCGGCAAAACGGATGCTTCAAAACATGATGCCGACGTCGGAATTGAATCGTTTTTTCATTTATTTGACCATGTTTTGGGTGGACGAAAAGATGTTACCCATGACAACGGTGAAGAATATGGCAGATCGACTCGTCAAAAATGGCTATAATTGGTTGGCTTATGAAGTATTGTCAATGCTCAATCGGATAGAACCGACGGTCGAAAAATGGCAAATTGAGTTGGATATTTTGAAAAGTAAACCCCTCAGTAAAAATATCAATTTAGGCGATATTGAGCCGCTTGTTGACCTTGTGCCACACGTTGAAGAATGGGAATCTGCCTTGAATGCTTTGTTGGGCATGACTTCTGGACCTGCCGCCAAAGCCGCAGCGAAGGAAAATGATTCCCGTCTTATTTGGCTTGTTGATTTTGAAAATTTGCAGATACAACCTAAAGAACAAGTGTTTGGCAAAACAGGCTGGTCTGCAGGGCGAAATGTGGCTTTGCACCGCTTGATGCGTGCGGAACTCAACAATATGACCGACCAAGACCGGCGCATCAGCCGCAGCGTTAAGCAATATTATGGTTGGAGTGGTGGTAACGAATATGCGATTGATACCGACATAGCGATTCCGGAATTGGTTGGGCATCCGCTTTTATTCCTCTATCGCTCGCCACAAGTTGCCGTTCAATTTATCGAAGATAGGCCTATTTTAAGGGCGAAAGAGGTCAAAGATGGCTATGAATTGTCGTTTTCTCAAAAAATTGATGGGGCAGGTTGGTCTGTCGTAAAGGAATCCCCGACGCGTTATAAGTTATTGAAAATCACAGAAAGCCATGCTCAAATTGCTCGGGCGATGAATGGTAACAAATTGGTTGTACCTGCCAAAGGGCGTGAACGGTTGCAAAAAGTGATTGAAGGTTTGTCGAACCTCGTGACGGTGCAATCGGCTTTTGAAACGACCGATAATTTGCCTGTTGTCAAACCTGATTTGCGGACGTGTGTGCATCTTTTGCCCGTTGGCGATGGTTTTCATGTTGAGTTTTATGCGAAGCCATTTGCTGAAAATCCGCCTTATTTCAAGCCTGGCGTTGGCGAGTCTTTGGTTATTGCTGATGTCAATGGCGAAAGGGTGCAGACCAAGCGGGACTTGGAAATAGAGAAAAAAAATGCCGATGATTTGCTCGAAACGCTGCAAATACTGAGGGGGGTAAAACCCGAACATGACACTTGGCAATTGGAAGATGCAGAGCAATGTTTAGAGTTTTTGTTGGAACTACAACCTTTGGTGGCAGAAGAAAAAATTATCTTAGAATGGCCAAAAGGTGAGAAATTTCGGATAACAAAAATTGCAGGTTTTGACCAATTTTCGATGAATATCAAGGAGAAAAACGACTGGTTTGAAGTAAATGGTGAGTTGCGGATAGACGAAAAGATGGTTTTAAGTATGCAACAGTTGCTGCGTTTGAGTGAGTCTAAAAGTCAATTTATAGAGTTATCGCCTGGCAAATTTTTGGCTTTGACCAATGAATTTCGCAAGCGTTTGCAAGAAATCAATGGTTTGATGAATCCGCAAAAAGACGGTTCGATGCAGTTACACAAATTGGCTGCCTCTGCGATGTCGGTTTTTACAGACGAGCTGAAATCCTTTGATTTTGATAAAAAATATAAAAACAACCTCGATTTACTTCAAAAAGCCTTCAAAACCAAGTTTAAAGTGCCTGAAAACTTCAATGCGACCCTTCGGGAATATCAAACGGAAGGTTTTCAATGGTTGAGCCGTTTGGCAATGTGGGGCGTTGGCGCGTGTTTGGCGGACGATATGGGTTTGGGTAAGACGGTGCAAGCATTGGCTTTGGTGTTGAATCGGGCGGATAATGGACCGACTTTGGTGGTTGCGCCTGCGTCTGTTTGTCGCAATTGGGTGGTTGAAATTGGGAAATTTACACCGACTTTGAACGCTGTTTTGTTTGGCGAAGGCGATAGAGAAGCGATGATTGACCAAGCGGGCGCAAGAGATATTGTCATCACAACCTACGATTTATTGACCCGTGAAGCCGAACATTTTACCAATAAAAGGTTTACAACCATCATTTTAGACGAAGCGCAAGCCATTAAAAACCGCGCGACCAAACGCTCGGAAACAGCGATGCAACTGCAAGGCGATTTTAAAATTTTGACCACCGGTACGCCCTTGGAAAACCATTTGGGTGAGTTGTGGAACTTATTTCAGTTCATAAATCCAGGTTTATTGGGCAGTGCTGACCGTTTTTCGGAAAAATTTGCTGGACCAATTGAAAAATATAGAGATGAAAATCGTCGTGACCAATTGCGTCGTTTGGTGCAACCTTTTATGTTGCGCCGCCGCAAAGACGAGGTTTTGAAGGAATTGCCGCCTAAAACAGAAATTCAATTGACCGTAGAATTGTCGCCCGAAGAACGTGCGTTTTATGAAGCCTTGCGCCGTAAAGCACTTGCGAGTTTGGAGCGCGATACTGAGGGGGTCGGTGGCGGACAAAAACACTTGCAGATTTTGGCTGAAATCATGCGTTTGCGTCGTGCCGCTTGTCATCCTCGTTTGGTTGATGAAAATGCCGATTTTGTGGAAAGTTCAAAACTGCGTTTGTTTGGTGAGGTGGTTGAGGAATTGTTGGATAATGGACACAAAGCATTGGTTTTCAGTCAGTTCGTCGGTCATTTAAAGATTTTGGAAGCCTATTTGAAAAAGAAAGGTATCAATTATCAATACCTTGATGGTTCAACACCGCTTAATAAACGGCAAGAACGCATCGAAGCATTTCAAGGCGGAGAAGGCGATTTGTTCCTCATCAGCCTCAAAGCGGGTGGGGTAGGCTTGAACCTCACGGCTGCCGATTATGTGATTCACATGGATCCGTGGTGGAATCCTGCCGTCGAAGATCAAGCGACTGACCGTGCACACCGCATCGGGCAGGAAAAACCCGTCACCGTTTATCGCCTTGTTACTGAGGGGACGATTGAGGAGAAAATTTTGAAATTGCACGAACAAAAACGGGATTTAGCGGATTCGCTACTGACGGGTACAGACGTGAGTGCGCGTTTGTCGGCGGATGATTTGTTGGCTTTGATTAAAAGTCGGTAAGTTTTAGAATCAGGATTGGTAGGATTTCGAAAGATTTAATAGGATTTAGACGTGCGTGTATCCGAACCTACTATAAAAAACAGAGCAAGAATTTGATTCTTTTGCTATTTTTGCCTAAATCATATCATTATGAAAAACGAAAGTGCACTCGTTCCTTTTGAGGGCAAAGAAATCAGAAAAATATGGCACAACGACGAGTGGTTTTTTTCCGTCGTTGATGTCATTGAGGTATTAAGTGATAGCCCTAAACCACGTGTCTATTGGGGCGTTGTAAAAAATCGTGAACCTCAACTGTTTACAATTTGTAAACAGTTGAAATTATTGGCTGCCGATGGTAAAAAACGCTTGACAGATTGCGCCAATACTGAGGGGGTATTGCGAATCGTCATGTCCGTTCCTTCGCCCAAAGCCGAGCCTTTGAAACTGTGGTTGGCG
>JAYSQG010000010.1:0-17284 GCA_043721685.1 Saprospiraceae bacterium
GGGTCTTCTACTGAGGGGGTCTTTTTCTTTTCATCCCATTGTGTTTTGAGGTTTTCTGTCATGTATTTGATACGCACCAAGTCTGCGCCCAAGTCGTCGTGCATTTCGTCGGCAATGCGTTGACGTTCTTCGTGGATGATGCGTTTACGCTGTTGTTTTGTATAAAACCATATACTTAATGCTGCAATAAGTAAAATGAAAAGCCAAAACCATGGCTTTTGCCATAATGGTACTTGAATTATTTCATCCATATTCAAACTGCTCTCAATAGACAAATCAGTAGTTGTTGTATCTATTGAAGCCGAATCAGCAGCCATTAGTGGCAGTCCTTCGTATTTGACTATTTTAGGAAAATTGGGGTCGTGATGCACATTTAACATACCGCCCCAAATAGCCGTTGGCGAAGCATAAGCAATGGCAAAAGGTGCTAATCGAGAAATGAGTTCCCAAGTTTTACCTAAATCACGACTGATATAAGTTGCTCCGTTGTTTGCATTGTTGTTAGTAACACCATTAGATAAGTGAAAAGAAGCGATGATATAATTGGAAGGCGGTATGATTTTCAAATCCAAACAAGCCCCTTGAGGCTTTTTTAGCGGGTCAATTTTAAGGTCACGCCACGTTTTACCACTATCACGACTAATTTTGAAAGTGCTGTCATCAAACTTTTGCTTTTGTTTGTTCCAGTTATAGTTTGCTACAATGCCTATGCCATCGGGCGAAAAAGCAAGCGCATAAATCATAGATAAACCTGTTGCACTCGCTGTCCAATGATGCCCACCGTCGTGTGAAGCAAAAATGCGCCCTTTGCTCGTCCTGAAATAACAAGAATTACCGAAAACATTAAATTGCATTTCTAAACCAATCTCATCGGGTAAGATAGGAGACATAGCTGATTCTGGAATGCGTTGCCATACTTGTCCAGCATTCAATGTAATATAAATCTCAAAATAACCATCACGCGGATCACCTATTAAAATACCACTGGTACTTGACCAAAAATGTGCGTCATTTAAAAAGCTTTCTGACTGTGACAGGGGGGTGGACATTTCAACCCATGTTTTACCACCATCATTTGTTTTGAAAAGCTTATTACAAATCCCTGCAAATATTGCCCAAGCCACCTTGTCATTTAAAGCCACGATTTTGTTACTTAGGTGCGTACCTTTGAAAGGGATTGTTCCTCTTTCCCACGTTTTACCACCATCAATGGTTTTATAAAAAGTACTGGTATTTGAAGCGTTATATATCCAAAGCGAATCATTAAATCCAAAATTAATAGTGGAAGTCCAGCAAATGCGCTCATTTACAGGATAAAATTCGTGGATAGAGAAGGTATCGTTGTTTTTGAGTTGGGCTTGCCATTTACCTTTCCATTGGGCATGAAGGTTTTCTGTCATAGCCATGACACAGAGCAGTAATGAAATAAGTATTTTAGATATTCTCATCAGACTTCGTTTCTTACTAAATTAATATCGATTACTTGCTAAGGTAACAACAAAACGGCACCTTACTGCCAATATCACCAATAATAGTTAAAAGCTTTATTCATTCATTTGTACAGTGAATAATGAAAACATTAGTGCAACGACCATTTTTTTTTCACCTTACTGTACCTTGTTCCCCAATACTCACAAACCCCGATCAAAAATAAAGATGCCCAACACCCGTAAAGGCAAGTGCAAAATAATTACCTGTATAAATTGTAGGGAAATAGATGTTTCATCTGCTTTTAATTTTGGTTTTCAATAGTTTTTTTGAACAGAAACGTACCCCTCAGTATCTGGTGATTATAAAGGAATAGATTTGTGATAAAGTTACATAAGTTTTATAAAGTGTGATAGGGAAATAGGATATTCAGGTATTTTTTTTAGTTTATAGTGGTCAAAACGATGTTTCCAAAACACAAAGGACGTAAATCGTACGATTTACGTCCTTTGTGTTTTGGAAACTAATTCCCCTTCTTCGGCACAATCGGCGGCTTAGGCACATTGTCCTTAGGTTTTGTTGGCAAAACGTTGATAGGAACAGTCGTCGTTGTTTTAGGCGGTTTAGGCAAATTAGACGGTTGCGGCAGTGGTTTTAAGCCTGCTTTATTATCTCGTTGCCTGACGTCATCTGGAAAAACGTCTTGTGGCGACACTTGAAACAAGGAATCCGTCTGATTATTCAGCGTATCCCGCATACGGCGCAACGAATCCAACATGACCAATTCATCCTGCGAATAAATTTTAGGATCGCAATTCATAGAGTCTTTGACCCATTTCGAAGGCTCTGGAAACTTCTCATTTTTCAAAGCGGTATAAGCTGGTTTTTTATATAATTTCTGCAAAAACAAAGCACACACAGGCAACGCCATATACGCCCCTTGTCCTAAACTCATATCTCTAAAGCGCACCGCGGGAGTCATGCCCCCTACCCACGCACCGCAGACGAGGTTAGGTGTGTAACACATAAACCAACCATCGGAGTGGTTTTGCGTTGTACCTGTTTTTCCAGCAATGTCATTGTTTAAGTCGTATTTGTAGCGCAAACGCCCTGCTGTACCGTCATTGACAACCGATTGCATCATTTTTGTCATCATATCGGCATGGTCTGGAGAGAGGACTTGCTGCCATTTTTCTGGGTTAATATCTTTTGTAAAATCAGCAATCACCTTACCATCTCTATCAGTTACTTTCAAAACGGGCATCAATTCGGGACGACGACCGCGTGCAGCAAAAGTGCCATAGACTTTCATCATATCATACAAGGATATATCAGCTGTCCCCAAAGCAATACTTAAATCGCGCTGCATCTCAGTTGTTACGCCCATATCTTTTGCCAATTTCGCTACGGCATCGAATCCTACACGGCTTATGAGATTAGCTGTCACGACGTTTACAGAGTTGGTTAACGCTCCTTCAAGAGAGTAAGAACCGCTATAACTCTCATCAGAATTGCGCGGCGCCCAAGCCAATTGAGGGTTCTCACGTTCTTCATCTGTCAATGATGAGGCAGATTTTGTCGTACCATCGGGCATATAAGCAGTCAACTTATTTGGAATATATTCGCAAGGACGAATGCCCGCTTGTATGGCTTTGGCATAAACAATAGGTTTAAACGTTGAACCGACTTGCCGACGCGAACGCACGTGGTCGTATTGATAAAAGTTGAAATCAGTGCCCCCGACCCATGCTTTTATCAAACCCGTTTTGGCGTCCGTCACCATAAAACCCGTATTGAGTTGGCGGAAATAGTACTTAATGGAATCAAGTGGCGTCATCTCCCTTTCATCTTCTGCTGGTTTGCCATTTTCCCAAGTGGGGATCGTCATGAGCTCCTTTCTATTAAAATCTTGGCGTATTTTTTTTTCATCCCAACCATCAATAGCGCGTTGCTTCCACCGATTTGAATTACGCATCCCATCTTCAATCCATCTGTCGTCGCCCCACCATTTTTCACCGCTCCAATGGTTATCAAAAGTCTTTTGCAGTTCGTTCATACGCTCGGATACCGCCTCTTCAGCAACCAATTGGATTTGAGACTCAATGGTTGTGTAAATTTTCAAACCATCTTTATAAATATCGTAAGGAGAGCCATCTTCTTTTTTATAAGGTTCAAGCAGTTTAGGCATCTGCGTCCGCAAATAGTCCTTGAAATAAGACCCCATCGCATCGCGGGTCAAAACAGGCTGATAGTCGAGTTTGATGCTATCTTTTTTCAGTTTTTCAGCTGTTTTTTTATCCAATTTATCATTCTCAACCATGCTGTTAAGTACCTCGTTGCGGCGTTTCATACTCGCCTTGGCGTCACGGCGTGGATTGTAACGGGTGTTTTTTTGCAACATACCAACCAAAACTGCCGATTCTTCCACTTTCAAATTCTTAGCCGATTTATTGAAAAACCGCCTCGAAGCCATTTCAATACCAAACACATTGCCCCCAAACGGAACGGTATTGAGGTACAACGCCAAAAGATCTTTCTTCTCATAAGCCCGTTCCATACGCTGAGCGATGAGCATTTCTTTTATTTTATTGATCGGTGTTGAAAAAAACAAATGTTTTGGACGACCATAAATGTTTTTGACCAACTGTTGTGACAATGTAGAACCACCACCTGACCGTTCATCACCCCTCAGTATAGAGTAATAAAAAACGCGACCCAATGCCCTAAAGTCCACACCACTGTGTGTCCAAAAGCGTTTATCTTCTTCTGATACCAGCGCATCAACGAGGTGCGTCGGTAGGTCTTCAAAGCGAATATCAGTCCGATTTTCAAGGAAAAACTTGCCAATTAGGACAGAATCGGCGGTATAAACCTCTGATGTGTTGTTTGTCTGCAATTCTCTCAATTCTTCCACTGTCGGAATTTCACCAAACATACCAATCGCAAAAACGAAGTAAACAACATACAGCGCAGCAGCGACTTTCGTCCCTCGTCGAATCCAAGTTGCTATAAATGGATTTTTCATGGCAAACCTTGACCACGATTCATCGAAACGCTCTTTGTACGGTTGGAGCGTTTGACCGATGGGTTCAAACCAAGGCGCTATTAATTTTGTTACAGGAGACAGCACTTTACTGAGGGGGGTGCCGACGTATGTTTTCCAGATATTTTTTATGTTTTCTATCATTCTATTTTATTTCCAACCTCAACAGGTGGTTTTGTTTTTTTTGTAAAGACAAACGGATTTTTAATGGGAAACATTCTGTGAAGCCGCAAATTTAAAATTTTACCTCGATAACACCGTCCACAAATTCATTAGATTCAAAAAAAGAACGTTTTTCCCTTTCCATTCACTAAAATTGCACTTTGGTAATGGTGAATTCACCATTCACCATTCACCATTCACCATTCACCATTCACCATTAGTTATGGCAACACTTTTAGGCATAGGCACAAAGGTCAAATTTTTGACCACACCCGACTCAGGCGTTATCATCGAAAAACTCGGTGATGGCATGGTTATGGTCAAACTCGACGATTTTGACATGGATATTCCAGCTTTTGAAGAAGATCTGGTTCGTGCAGAAGATTTTTTATCTCAAAAAATTGCTGTCCCAGTACCCGTACCAAAGGTAAAACCCAACCTAAAACCCAATCAACAAGCCATTGCCCCCCCCCTCAGTATAAAACCCGTTTTGTCCAATTCAGGCATCCAATTAGCCTTTGAACCTATCAAAAAAGCAAGTGGTGAGATTGATAAATTCATCATTTATTTATTGAATGATACTCGTTTTGATGTCGTTTTTTCACTCGACTTCCATATTTTTGATGCTATCGAATGGTCAAAAAATGGCATTTTAAAAGCCGTTCAGTTTGAAAAAGTGGGTGAATTGTCTTTTGATACCGTCAATGATTCACCCCAATTAGATGTGACCATAAAACCGATAACGACTGAAGGCAGCGATGAGACATTTAGTAAAACCTTGAAAATCAAACCTAAGCAGTTTATAAAAAACTTTCAATTATCTAAATTCATCAATCGAGAAGTCCATGTTTTCTCAATTTTTGACAATTTTGATAATAAGACAAGTGGCGCAAAAGAGGATTTAACCAAATACACAAGTGACTTGTTGAAAACGGCAAAACAGAAATCGAAAGGAAAAGATGATTTACGCATGTTCGACCCTGTGCCCAATGTCAATGAATACGCATCGTTTGTACCTGAAATAGATTTGCACATCGAAATGCTGCACCATGCCCCGCGCGACTTGACCACCGAAGAAATCGTTGGCGTTCAAATAAAATCGTTTGAATCTTTTTTGGCAAAAGCCATCCGTTTAAATATCCCAAAAGTATATATCATTCATGGCATCGGCAAAGGGCGTTTGCGCGATTTGATAGCGGCTAGGCTGCGGCGGCATCCCAATATTTTGATGTTCAAAAATGAATATCATGAAAAATATGGTTTTGGCGCAACACAGGTTTGGTTGCGTTAAGTGTCCCATACATTTTCCCATAAAAAAGAGGGATAGAACACATCGTCCTACCCCTCAGTATATTTGTTGTTTTTAGGCTGCTTCTGCCAAATTCTTATTTTTCCTAGACCGAACCTCAATAAAAGGTTCTGACGTAGTCGAATTTATTTGATGATAAAGAATTTCCTTCGCACGGAACAACTGCGCTTTGACAGTACCCAATGGGAGGTTCAATTCCGTAGCGATTTCCTCATAACTCAACTCTTCATAATAGCGCAATTCAATCATGGCACGATATTTTGAATTAAGTGTTTTGACGAGCTGACGAACGTGTGAAATCTTTTGATCGTATATCATCATTTGTTCAGGGTCAGGTTCGTAATCCCGAATGTTGTGCGAAAACTCGCATTGGCTGTCCACCGTAATCGTGTCATCCATCGAGTACGTTTTAAGACGTTTCTTGCGAATGTGGTCAATGCAATTGTTAATGGCAATTTTGAAAAGCCATGTCGAAAATGCATAATTGGGCGCATAGCTTGGCAGCTTGTTGAAAGCCTTGCCAAATGCTTCAATTGTCAAATCGTCCGCATCATCGCGGTTGTTGACCATTTTAAACATTGCATGATAGACCGAATGGCGGTACCGATTCATCAATGTTTCATACGCTTGTTGGTTGCCGTTTACGGCTTGAACGACGACTGAATAGTCGTCTGTTGCTCTCGGAGACAGTCTGCTGTGGACTGTAGGTGCTGTTGCTGTCATGGGTTTGAGTTCAGATAAAGTTTGGATTATTGCCACTTGCGTGGCGTTGCTCTAAGGATAATAGTCGAAGCAAAGACGAGATAGAAAAAGACATATAAAACATCAAGTAAGGGTATCCACCACAAAAGCCGCTCTTCGTGCAACTTCCGTAGAATTTTTGCGTAAACTGTCCATATCAAAATCGTTCTCACTACGATATTTGCTACTGCAAACATCGTGCTAATTTTTACATACGTTGCAAAAAACAGTGTCACAAAGAATAAAAAATGTGATGCAGATACCAAACCTAATAGTATTTGATGTTTTACTATGTATCGATTTCCTACCGATAAGTGCCTGTTTTTCTGGGTAAAGTAGCTATTCCATCGAGTTTTCGGTTCTGAAACCATAAATGTTTGCGGCAGCAAAATAATTGAAAAATTTTTTTGTGTAATAACTTGATTTACAAATAAATCATCGTCACCGGATGCCAAGTCTTCATGTTTTTTGAAACCATCAACTTTTTTATATAGTCGTTTATTGTATAAAAGGTTTCTACCTACTCCCATATATGGCTGCCCTATCAATGCAAAACTCAAATATTGGGTCGCTGTCCACACTGTTTCAAATCGAATAAATTTATTGAGCAAACTGTTGTCACGTTTAGCATACGGCGCATAACCCAGTACAATCTCCTTTCCCTCCCGAATACCCGACATCATTCCCGAAATCCAATTTTTACTGACGGGGGTACAATCAGCGTCTGTCATCAACAACCAGTCATGTGAGGCATTCTCAATACCTTTCGCCAGAGCACTTTTTTTTCCAATCTTCTTTTTTTCTAAAATAGAAATAACTTTAAGGTGAGGATATTGTTTTGAAAGCTCGTTTAAGACCTCTGCACTGTCATCCATCGAAGCATCGTTGACAACGACGACTTCAAAATTGGGGTAGTCTTGTTCGAGTATTTTAGGTAGGTTGTGTCGCAGGTTTGCAGATTCATTTCGGGCGCAAATAATGACTGAAACGGCTTGTTGTGACAAGGAATAATCATCTGTCTCCGCCAAACCCAAATGCTTTTTTTGATTAAAAAACGCCAATCGTGAAAAAACGAAAAGCCAAAAGATGAGTTGTACAGCTGTCGCTCCGTAAAAAGCAAGCTTTACAAAGGTTGTAATAATTTCCATAAAATTGATGCCTATTTCGATATTGATTGGGTAAAAGTAGGCGATTCTTTTGAAGAACCGACTGAAACCCACTACTTTTACATGGTTCGACTTGAGACACACCTTTTTTAAACATCAATCAAAAGTACATGAAGTTTTTTTTGCAACTAAAACATTGGCAATTGTTCATCTTGCTTATCGGTATACCGATAGCCTTAGAGTTTATTACAGTCGGCTTAATCTTTACTGCCGACGACATTTCAAGCGGTTTGGAGCAATTTCTGCACATTTTCCCCATTTTGATGCTCATATATATAAGTGTCCTTTTTGGCTGGCTTTGGTCGGTTGGTGTGTTTTTATCAAAAAAACTGCCCATTGATGCGCCCATGCCGAGTGGTTTATTCAAAGGTGCCATCATCATTCCGACTCTTTATATTCTATTTATATGCTGGTTTGTTGCCAAGTTGATGTGGGGTAATGAAATGTCAGAGTTATTCCTTCAGGAAAATTTGACAATCATTTTAACTGCTCATTTTACGTCTATGGCGTGCATTTTTTTTATTTTTTACTACAACGCCAAGGCTTTGAAATCAGTTGAACTGCAACATCCCGCACTTTTAGGAGACTATGTCGGTGAATTCTTTTTGTTTTGGTTTTTTCCAGTGGGTTTGTGGTTTTTGCAACCACGTATAAATAAGCTATTGGAAGAGAGCGGTACTGAGGGGGGTGATTTTGTTTGATAAATTGCTAATTTTGCGGATTAAATAGAGTCATCTGTTGGAAAGCAAACAGCTCTTTTGAAACAAGCATTTAAAAAATAATTTACAAATCATTAAAAATCAATAAACTATGTTATTTCTAGAAGCAGGTGGTATGGGCGCAATCGTCCAATTTGCACCTTTGGCGATGATACTCGTCGTGTTTTATTTCTTTATGATTCGCCCACAAATGAAGCGTCAAAAAGAGCAAGCGTCTTTTGCTGAATCACTTGAAAAAGGTAAAGAAGTGGTAACCGCATCAGGGATGATTGGCAAAATAAACAAAATTGACGGTCAAGTTGTAACGCTTGAAGTCGCTAATAATACGTTCATTCGTGTAACAAAAGCCTCTATTTCAAAAGAAATGACTGAGGGCTTTTTGACACCAAAAGCTTAGAAATGACCGTAAAAACGCCCAATTTTCGGCAGTTTTTAACCCATGAAAGGGCTGTGCTGATGGCATGTATCGGCATTGCCCTTTTCTTTTGGGTACTCAACCGCTTGTCCAATTCTTTCAAAAAAAGCATACCGATTAAGTTAGAATATGTCGTTCCATCAGGCAGAGCATTGTCTGTTATACCCCCTCAGTATGCGCAAGTGATGTGGCAGGGAACAGGTTGGGATATGTTGGCAGGGTATGAAAAGCGCATTTTTATCCAAGTCGGCAACGACAGTATCCAACGCATTTCGCTCAAAGATTTAATGGTTCAGCAGTTCGGCAATGACATTATAGGTGTTAGTCCAGAACAAGTGACCGTTTTTAGCGAAGTTTCTAAAACCGTTTCAGTGCCTGTTCAAGCCATTGCAAAAATCAATTTTGTGAAAGGTTATGACCTCGCGGACAGCATCGAATTGACCCCCTCAGTAATAGAAGTCGAAGGACCACAAACAGCGATTGACCGATTGATTTCCATCCAAACAGACACTTTTCGCTTTGAAAAACTCAAAGATTCGGTCATCACAAAAATAAAGTTGCGCCAAAATCCGCTTTTTAAACTGAATAGAACTGAAATAACTGCAAAAATCAAGACCGAACAGTTTACTGAAAAATTGCTTTTTATCCCCATTGTTGTCAAAAATGCACCCCAAAGCCTGCGAATTTTTCCCAATAAAATCAAACTCGATTGTACAGTTTCTTTGAGCCTTTATCCTCTTTTAGATGGCGATAAATTTGTAGCAGAAGTGGATTTGAAGCATATTGACTTTAAAACAAAGAATAATACCGTCGCAATCTTGCTCACACAACAACCAATTTGGGTTCGAAATATTAAGTTCTCCCCTAAGTCCGTTGAGTTTTATTTTGAGAAATAAGGCAAATTTTGTTAAATTTGACCTTCCCAAAATTTACATCTTACCACATTCTACTCTGACATTAAGAAATTTAAAAATGACTAATAACGGCTATTTTGCCATTAAACCATTGATTAACACTATTTTATAATCTATCGTTTTTAGTCCTCATTCGACTTTCTTAACAACTTATTTATCTCATTATTAAACAAACATAAACTATGACTTTCACTTCTACGCTAAGAAGCTGGGTGTTTGCCCTATTCCTTCTCCCAGTTGTTTTAACAGCTCAAACCCAAGTGGTCTTGCCCTCGGTTTCGACAGTTGGCGGAAAATACGACAATGGATTCCCCCTCAGTATTTCGACCACAACACCTAATGCTAACCTTTTTTACACGCTGGATGGCAATGAACCGACCGAAAGTGCGATGCGGTACACATCGCCTATCAGTATTGATAAAAACACAACACTCCGCATCAAAGGTTTTGCAGCTGGCATGACGCCCAGCAAAACTCTAACACATTCTTATTTTATCGGTACGACTCACAGTTTCCCAATTGTCGCGTTGAGTTTTAAAAAATCCGATTTTTTCAATGATACATCGGGCATTTATGTCAAATATGAAAATGGCTTGGAAGTGCCCAGTAATATCGAATTGTTTGAATCAGGGGCAAAAACGGCGGCTTTCAATCAGATGGTGGGCATAGAAATTCAAGGCTCTGCTTCGGCTCAATTGCCGCAGAAATCATTAGAAATCAAGGCAAGTAGCGCCTATAGTGCTGTGTCTTACAAGGTATTTCCAGAACTTCCGTTCACCTCCTACAAACGTTTTGTGCTACGCAACGGTGGACAGGATTGGGGTGTTACCCTTTTTCGGGATGAATTGGCGACAAGTCTGGCCCTTAAAACCGCCGATTTGAATGGCATTATTCGCTCACCCGACCTTGATATGCAGGACTTTCGACCTTCAGTTGTCTATTTTAATGGTGAATATTGGGGCATACATGGCATCCGTGAACGCATGAATAAGTTTTATGCCGAACAGCATTATAACCTCAAATCTGCTGACTACGATATGATTGAAAACTGGGGCGGTGAAGTGAAAAATGGCGATTCTATTGCTTTTACAGCCTTTTACAAAAGCCTACCAAGCCGAAATCTGGCAGATAATACCGCTTTTGAGCAGTTTAAAACAGAGTTAGATGTCTCTAATTTCCTCGATTATAATGTATTCAATGTCTTTATTGACAACACCGATTGGCCGAGTAATAATATGCGTTGCTTCCGTATAAAGGCGGGTGGCAAGTGGCGGTTTATCAGCTATGACCATGATTTTAGTTTTGGTTTATTTCAACTAAACGGTGGTTGGAACACAGGCGATGCACGACAAAACGCGCTGGCAAGGCTTTTCAATGCAACAGATATCAATTGGCCTAATGGGGCAAACGCGACGCTTTTGTTTAGAAAATGTATGGAAAACGGCAATTTTCGACGTGATTTCATCAATCGCATGGCTGATATGATGAATACAATTTTCAAACCCACACGTATTTCTCAAAAAATAAACGAATTTAAAACGCAATATCAACCTGAAATAGAACGCCATGCGGCACGTTGGGGTTCGCCTTTTGGCATATTGTGGCAAACCAATATCGAAAAAATGCGCAGTTTCGGTAATCAACGCATTCCCGAAGTGTTGAACCATGTCCAACAACAATTCGGCGAAGTGACAGGAACGGCATCCGTCACGGTTGCGGCAATGCCCGTTAATGGCGGTTCGGTCAATTTCAGCACGCTCAATTTGACCCCCTCAGTATTGCCGTTCACAGGGACGTATTTTACAGGTGTTGACATTCCAGTGACAGCCGTGCCAGCAGCAGGCTACGTGTTCCGCGGTTGGTCTGATGCATCATTGGGCAATTCACCGACGATTAATGTGCGCCTTTCGGCAGCTAAAAATTTGACCGCCATTTTTGAACTTTCAAGCCCCTGTTCTGCCGATAGCCAACAGCCTATTTTCCAAAGCTGTCCTTCAAATATCGCATTAACAACGGCTCAAAACTGTGCAAACGGCTCTTGGACAATACCAACTGCTACGGACAACTGTACAGCTACCCCCTCAGTATCCAGCAATTTCCCCAGCGGTTTTTGCTTTCCTTTGGGTTCAACGGCTGTCGTTTACACTGCACGAGATAATGCTGGGAATAGTTCAACGTGCCAATTTGCGGTTCAAGTGAATCAACAAGTGCCGACCGGCAGTTGCAAACGATATACCGTCACTGATGCAAACAACTTCTGTGGTTGTTCGGCGCAAAGGTGGTTACCTTATTCTATTTTGTTAGATCCAACAACCAGCAGTAGTAATTGTTTGGGCACTCGAATTGTCGCGCAATTTGTTGATTTTCAACAAAATACGGATGGTACTGCCACTTTAATAGGCACTTTTAGAGATAGTAGTTGGACACCCGTAGTCATCGATATTCAACTATCGGGTGGTACAGCTTCGCCACCAATGGGTATCCCTTTCCGCAGTTTCTGTATGCAATCACAGCCCAATTCTGCGACGAATAGTTGGTATTATTATCCTCAAATGACAGGTACTTTTAAATTTGGCGCAAATCCTGTACTGCCTATTGCGCTCAATAATACAGCTTTCCAGGTCGGTATGGGTGCAAATCAGCAGCGTATAGAATTACTGGGGGCAAGTGCGAAATTTATCATCGGTGGTATTTCGACAGGGCAGTTCAATTTTGTGCTAAATAATGAACAAACAGTTTCCTGTGCGGGTGGCTCAAATCCATGCGATACAGATACACAACCACCTATTTTGTCCAATTGCCCTCAAAATATTACTCTTACCACAACTCAAACATGTGCAACTACCTCTTGGACGACACCAACGGCAACAGATAACTGTACAACATCCCCCTCAGTATCTGCCAATTTTTCAAGTGGTTCTTGCTTTCCAATAGGCACAACAACGGTCGTTTATACGGCTACTGATGCCCGCAACAATAAAGCGACTTGTGGTTTCAATGTTGTTGTTCAAGGTAATACCACTTCAACAGCGGACTTGGCTTTGAGCCTTACAACGAATCAACCTTCTTATGTTAAATATACTGTTATAAACATTCAAGTAGTTGCAAAAAACACTGGTAGCCAATTACTTACAAATATAAAAACACAATTCAACTATCCTGTTGGTACGGTATATGGTGGCACCCCGACCCCCTCAGTAGGAACATGGAATGCCTTTTGTGGTCGTACAGAATGTAATGAATGGACGATACCAAGCCTCGCAGAAGGTGCTACCGCAACACTTACTGTGCCGCTTTACGTCATTAACACAGCGACGACAATCAATGCTTCAGCTCAATTGCTTACCACAACACCGACTGACCAGAATACTGCCAACAATCAAGCAGCTATTTCTATTCCACCTCGGACAATCATAAATGCTTCAGTGGTGCAAAAGGCGACGCAATTAATACCTATTGTTATTCACAAAATATCGCCCAACCCAACAACTGATGGAGCGATTACTGTTGATTTGGAAAGCATCAGCGAGCGTGAAGTCACTTTCGAGTTTTATAATACATTAGGAAAAACATTAAAAACAGAGATTCGTAAAGTAGTTCGTAAAGTAGAAAGCGGTCGAAATAAACTCCTTTTTGATGTCATGGACTTAGAAACCGGTGTTTACCTCATCGTGCCTACAACTAAATTAGGCCGGCATGTGCCGACCAAATTTGTAAAAATGTAGAAAATTTTTTATTTATAAAAAGAGCGATGTTTGGGCTATTGTCAATGGCTTAGACATCGTTTTTTTATGCCATTTCCATTTGGAATACCATAAAAAATATACTTAAATTTAATATCTAAATACTTGTCTGACAATTATTTATTATATTTTAGTCTAAAATCTTTTAAAAAATTTTGAATAATAAAAAGGACATTTAATTTTACAATTCAATAAAATATAAATACTTTTTTTGTAGATTTTACAAACATAATATTCCAACTTTAAACAAGCATGAAAAATTCTTTTTCCCCTAATGTCGAACTGGCGAACCAAATCATTGAGCAAGGTCGGTCAGTTGGCATTCTCCACAATGTTATCAACAACTATAAGACGGATGGAAAGAACATCCTCGTCAACGGAAAACGTGTTACGTATTTCGGTAATTGTAGTTACCTCGGATTGGAGCACGACTCGCGCCTAAAAGAAGCAGCTATTGAAGCCATCGAACGTTATGGCATCCAATTTTCTTGTTCACGGACGTATGCGAGCATCCCGCTTTTCGATGAAGTCGAACCGCTTTTAAGCCAAATTTTTGGCAAACCGACTATAGCTGCCCCCACAACAACGCTCGCACACATGTCCACCGTGCCTGTTTTGATGCGCCGCGAAGATGCCATCATCATTGACCAACAAGCACATGCGAGTATGCACAATGCCGTTGCGGTCGCTAAAAGTATGGGTACGCACGTCGAAATGATTCGACACAGTCGGATGGATATGCTTGAAAACCGTCTTAAAAAATTGACCTCGAAATACAATAGAGTCTGGTTTATGACCGATGGCGTTTACTCCATGTTTGGCGATGTCGCCCCCCTCAGTACCCTTTGGGATTTTATGAATAAGTACGACAATTTCTATTGTTATGTTGACGATGCACATGGTATGAGTTGGACTGGCAAGCATGGCAGTGGTTATGCCTTGAGTCAATTACCTTATTTTCACGACAAAATGGTCCTATTAACCTCCCTTGCCAAGGGTTTTGGGGCTTGTGGCGCTGCTATCGTATTACCAAATGAGGAGTGGCGGCGTATCGTACTCAATGTCGGTCCGACGCTGATGTTTTCAGGTCCGCTTCAACCCGCAACATTGGGCGCGATGATTGCCTCTGCAAAAATACATTTGACGCCAGAAATCACTGAAAAGCAAGACAAACTGTCCAAACTTATGAGCTATTTCATGCTAACCGCCAAATCATTGCGCCTTCCGCTTGTCAACCAAGACCGAACGCCGGTATTTTTTATCGGTGTTGGTACACCTGAAACTGGGGCGGAAATCAGTCGGCGCATGCTCGATTCTGGTTTTTTGCTCAATCCTTCATCCTTCCCATCTGTGCCTTATAAAAATACGGGCTTGCGGGCAACATTGACAACCACACACACAGAACAGGATATTTATGAAATGCTCACCACTTTGTCAAATCATCTCAACAACATGGAACGTCAAGCGAAAGTAAGTCGAGCAGAAATTCATCAAGCTTTTGGAATATTGCAACAAAATCAATAAAAGGTGGTATAACTTTTGGCATTAGATTACTATAATTAGAGTCTGACAATTGTTAATTTTTTATGGACAAGTTGATTTCATATGTTAATGTATTCATTCCAAATAAGCTGAGAGACGACCCTTTTGTCTATCGGAAAGCCAAAGTATTGACTTATCTTATCCTTTTTTTGATACTTATCGGCATTTTTCTAAAAACCTGTAAGATCCTGTTCAATCCTGACAACCCTGTTCTTATTTATCCGGGCATTTTTGCTGGTTTTTTTCTATTATATTTATTCAAAAAAACAGGCAACAATGTCTTGATTATCAATCTATTAGCTATATTTTGGGCACTACCTTTGATGCAAGTCATTCCAGAAACCAAGGGACTTTATTCGGACAATTTATTGTGGCTTTTTTTAGCCCCCCTCAGTGTTTTGTTGTTTGCCAATAGGCGTTGGGGTGGCGTATGGCTATGTCTTTTGCTGGCTTATACCATGTATCTATATCTGTTTCATTCTGATAAAAATACAGCAACTTCTACTTCTGAAGATGAATCCATGTATTATCTCATCAGTTATACATCTCTTTTCATCGCTCTTTTCTTCGTCGTTGTCATTTTCGAGACTGGGCAGCTCGTGACCATTACCCTTTTGAAAAAACAAAAAGCGATTCTTGTTGAACAAACAGCGGAAATAGCTCACAAAAATGCCGAACTTCTTGCCATTGAAGAACGACTCCGCGAAACCAATCAAGATCTCGAACATTTTGCATTTGCGGCAAGCCACGACCTAAAAGAACCTTTGAGAATGATAGGCATGTACACTCAACTGACTAAAAAACGTCTCAATGGAAAATTGGACGACTCATCCATTGAGTTCATGGGTTATGTGACAGATGGAGTCGAGCGTATGCAAAGTCTATTGGATTCACTACTCGATTACTCTCGTTTGGGCAAAAATAAAAACGATTTAAAGGATATAGACCTTAATGATACTATCTTTTTGGTTATACACAACCTAATGCCACGTATGAAGGAGACCAACGCTGCTGTTATCGCCAATACTTTACCCACTATCAGAGCCTCTTCGATCGAGATGATTCAGTTGTTTCAGAATCTTATTGCCAATTCTATTAAATTTCGGCGAGAGGATGTACCACCTTCCATAGAAATCAAAGTAAATGAAACCTTGACCGGTGATTATATTTTTACGGTTGCCGACAATGGTATCGGCATTCCTGAAAAACATCAAGAGCGCGTCTTCAAAATTTTTGAAAGATTAAATACGCGGACACAATACGAAGGCTCAGGCATCGGTTTAGCGACATGTAAAAAAATCATTCAAGGTGCTGGCGGTAAGATTTGGCTTGAAAGTACTGAGGGGGTCGGTACTACATTTTATTTTACGCTACCTAAGTTTGTATCAAATTGATTTTCATTTATGAAAAACGACTATTTATGCTCTACTTCAGAAAGGGAAAAAACAGTGATTTCTTTTTCCGAAACAGTTGTTTGCAATTCAAATACGGTGTCTTCATTTTGAAAAAGTTATCCTGTTTACTTTTCCCTAAAATATTGGCAACAATCCCAACAGAACCAATCATATACCAATCCTTGTTTTTAGGGTTACCCCGCCCCGACATATTATAGCTGTTGGCTCTGCCATTACTCGATAAAATACGGTTTGACAATTGAGCAGCTAACTCACTTTTCTCTTTAATTAAATCCTCTAAAGGAACATAAGTTGTGCTAACATCATCTAAGTAATCTGTCAACGTTTTGTGAAAAGATAAATCAAAAATTAACGCTGTCCGACGGTCCAATGCCACTTGAATACCAGCACCAATTGGAAACGATATTTGTATTCTCTTATATGGTTTGCGATTCGGGAAGTTTTTTAAACCTTGACCTTCAGTACTGAGGGGTTGTAATGGATACCATTGCCCGTTCAATTCAGCTTGTGGATTGAATCGAAAAACGCCAATACCCAAAGACAAGTATGGTTTAATAATAGACTTTTGGGTAAACTTTGAAAGATAATAAAAAGTGCCCGAAGTACTCAATTCATCGATTGGAGACCTAAAGCTTAGGTTTCTGCTCATCCGACCCTCATCATGAGTAAGCGCATCAGAACCACTTA
>JAYSQG010000011.1:0-26391 GCA_043721685.1 Saprospiraceae bacterium
ACATCGTTTCTTTTTTAAGAATTTTATGGGTCTTCTGCAATTGTAAAGCAAAATGCGGCATAAAAAGCATTTTTGTAATGGCTGGGGGCATTGATATGACCTTACTTCTTACTTTTAGTGCCTTTGAGTTTTTTGAAAACCTCGTTTTGTTTCCGTTGAAGCAATACCTCTAACTGCTCAAAACATATTTTCTCTAAAATCTCAAAGCGTTCTTCTTGGTTTATACCCTGTTTGATGAGTTCTGAATTGTGGCTTTCAAGGTTCGCTAAAACAACCAATTGCATATCTGATGCGGTATCACGGATATTTCCTTGGGTTTCTGGATGTTGCAGACGCCATTCTGCTGCCGTCATATCGAATAAAACTTTATTCAAAAGGTCGGCTTCTGAAGCATAAATAAGGGATTGATGTTTCGAAGGCAGCGCATACTGAGGGGTCATGTGTTTCTGAATCGCATCGGTTTGAATATGATAGTTAATCTTAGACAACTCACGCCTTATGTCCCAAGATTGACCCAATTTTAGACTTTCTTCCGTTTTCAGCCTGTCCAATTCCTCCATCAAAGTCAGGTTGAATTCCGCACTTACCCACGCCGCAAATGCCAACGCAATGTGTTTATGCGCAAAAGTGCCGCCGCCATATCGCCCCGATTTAGAAATAATGCCCGTTGCATTGGTCATTTCTATCCATTTTTGAGGCGACAGTGTAAAAGCATTTTCACCCGCTTGGTTTTTAAAGGCATCGAATTCGACCCCTTTAAAATTGGGGTTGTGCCTTATTTCCCAAAAACCCAATAATTGAATGGTGTTTTTCAGTCGCATCCAATTAGCGATGACATCTTTTGGCTCATCGCTTTTGGCTCTGGCAATATCCGTTAAGGAAATATAAGATTGTTCATTGACCTCTTTGATAGAAATATCTATATGTTCTATCCTGATTGTTAAACCTTTACTCATAAATAATTTTATAAATTAATTTCCTATTCAATGATTCAAAACGCGTCAGGGCGCAATATTTTAACCGCTAAATAAAAAGCCGCTTTAATACTCGGATTTTGCAAATTTTCACTCACTGATTTATTGGCGTCATAAATGGTTGACAAACTGGCTCTTTGAATATGCTCTATTGCCTCTTGTTCCAGTGCCTTATCCGTAGCAATCAAGGCTAAAATGCGTTTTTCTTCTTTCAAAAAAGCTTCTTTTCTTTTTTCGTTGATACTTTGTTGTTTTTCAAGTTCTTTCTGTTGCAACTCTTGGGTACGTTGTTTGGCGGCCGCTTGTTTTTGGCTTTGCACCTCTTTTTGGGGGGCATCTTTATAGTGTTCTTGAACGGCTTTGACAAAGAAACCTGCCAAGTTTTCAATTTTTCCCGTTTTCCGAGCTTTCTCAGTCACTTTAACAGCTTCCAAAATATCCCCCTCAGTATGTGATGCCACTAAATTAGAAAATACTTTCAAACCCACGCCAAATTGACCAACCACTATTGGAAACAACTCGGTCAATAGTTTTTCCTGTACATCCGTTGCATCGAGGTTTATAGCTGTTTGTGAGGTTGTGGGTGGCAACAATTGCTTGAGATCCCGCTCCTTTTTTGCGTTTTTTTCTTGTAAATAAAATATGATAGATGTTATTTTTTTGCCTGTTTTAACTTCTGAATAAGTAAAACTGATATTTGTGTTTTCTGCAAGTTTCGTTTGGGCTTCATTCAAAATGTACGTTTTAAAAGGTCCATATTGCTCATATTTGTCTGCAACACCCAATTTTTTCTTCAATTCCTCCAAATCATATTGCACTTTTTTTTCTGCTTTCCACAGGTGCGATGTCAATAATTGATACAATCGAACACTTGTTGGGGTTTTCAATAATTTAAAAATATCTAAATCCAAAATCGTGAAATTATCCTTCAATTGCAAGAGGGACGGCTTTAACTCTGGCGGAAACGTCAAAGAAATATACAAAGCATCGTTCTCATCGGGTTCGTCTAAGCGATGTACGCTCGACACAAGATGCGTATCAACGGCAATCTTTTTCCCTTCTTCGTTGGCATAATAAATGGTAATGCGCCTATCTAAAAGCCTTTGTGCCGCCTCAACAACATACTTGTAGCTGTGCCCGCCTTTTCTGACATTCAAGTCATCTAAGATCTCTTTGATATAAATTTTATAATGCTTAAAATCGGTGTCTTCTGGGTCTATCATCGTACACATTTTCGAAAAAATATACATTTCCCAATGCGATAAGGAGTCCTTATAATGGGCTTCCACCAATCGGTTTGAGTGAACAAATGTATTTTCTGAATGTCTTAAAGCATTACCGCCGCGCTTTTTCTTAGTGGACATTTTCTAATCATTGAGTTTAAAGATTAAAAACAGGCAACAAAGCTAATCTTTAAATCCAACTATTAGAAAATAAATTTAGCTTTAATCTTTTAGCGAAAAAAGTACAATTTCTATCATTAAAGCCGCAATTTCATTAGGAAATACACTTTCTGATCATGTACATTTCCTAATAGTTGAATTTTAATAATAAGATTTGAAAAGAATTCAAATTATCTAAATGTCATTTAAAAATCGAGTTTTAGTGTGATTTATAGCCTAAAAACACCGTTTTAACTTAAATGACGACTCCAAATTTGTGTTTGTACATTTTCTAATCTAAGTATGTACATTTTCTAATTGTAGCATGTACATTTTCTAATCTTATGCTGTACATTTTCTAATCTTATAGTGTACATTTTCTAATCATAAAGGGTACAAGTAATTGGTATTCAATTACTTGCAAAGGTTTCAAAGACAAATATTGTTAACTATTTAAAAACAAACAATATAACCTATGTTGTTGCATTTACATAAAGGTATTAAGGGCTTTGTTTTGTGTAAATCTCCCACTTTGCGCGATCCCCCCTTTGGGTCATTTATGTGCTTCTCTATAAAATTCTATAATTTGGTGCAGAGCTTCCTTTTGGGTAAATTCTGTTTCGCCCTCCATCCGACGTGCGCGAACGACGTCTTTGATGAATTGTAAATCTTCGGCAAGTATGACAAAAGTTTGTCGTGTTGTACTGGATTCGACACTTCTTACTGAGGGGGTCACTTCTGTTTCTTTTGCTGTTGCGGTTGAATTGAAAAGCCCCGTCAGCCCTGTCCCACCAATTCGGACATTATTATTGCTTATATTATCAAATTTTTTAGCCATGATTTTAAGATTGAGAGCGTTGCAAAATTTCTTTAACTAATTCAGCATAGTCGGCTGCGCCATTACTATCTGGGGCGTACTCAAAAATATCTTTGCCATTTGAAGGTGCTTCTGCCAGTGCGACATTGACCCGGATGACCGTATTGAAAAGAACATCACCAAAATATTTACTGACCTCCTCTCGAATGCTTTTTGTGAGCGTTCTCGATTTGTTGTACTTTGTTAAAAATACACCACCAATTTTTAATGCTGGATTGGTATTTTCTTTAGTCAAGTCAATGGCAAAGACTATGCTATCCAGTCCGCGATAAGCTAAAAATTCAGCTTCTAAGGGAATAATGACTTCATCTGCTGCTGTCAGTGCATTGACCGTCAAAAGCCCCAACGACGGAGGGGAGTCAATGAGGATGAAATCATATTTTGATTTTAGCGGTTCTATGAGTTTCCGCAAAATGGACTCGCGGGACATCATGCCAGAAATCTCAATTTCTGCTTTAACTAAATCAAGCGAAGAAGGCACGACATCGAGATTGGGTTTGACCGAATAGATCGGCAATGCTGTTCGTTGTGTGATCGAGGTATAAATATTGGGCGCTTGCCGTACAAGTCCAAAAGATTCACTCAAATTACATTGCGCATCAATGTCTATGAGTAAAACTTTAGCGCCTGCCAATGCGAGTCCTGCCCCAATGCTCACAACAGATGTTGTCTTTCCTACCCCACCCTTGTGGTTGACGATGCAAATAGTTTTCAAATTTAGAATTGTTTATGAGTTGTATTAATCGTGTGAGTTGTATTACTGATGCATAAAGGTAATTCAGTATTACCATTTAACCAAGAAATTAATAAACAATTTATCTTTCGGATTATTGGTCATGCTATATTATCGGGTAATATGGATAATGTGTTAGGCAGGGGTGTTGGTGTCTCAAAAATAGAGTAGGAGGGCAAGGCTGTCAATCTAAAACTATTGTTTTCGTTGATTTTAAGAGGATTTATTATTCGAATCTGTAAATAGACGAGCCAGACCAATAAGATTCCTCTAGGGGTATTTCAAAAGTAATCTTTATTATTAGGCTTACTTGTGTTCTCTGTATGATTCTTATTTCTTGTATTTTTAGTGTGAGTTATATTTCTTGTATTCTTTTTATTACTTGTATTATTCATGCGCTGCGTAACATGAGTTACTGAGACCTTATAATCCAGAAGAAGCTATCTTTTTTCATCATTGAATGCGGGTTGTTTTGCAATATACTGAGGGGGGCGTTTTTCTTTGATTAGAAAATGTTCCAGAACACGTTTGAGCAATGTGTGATTGAAAATCAGCTTTGCATTTTAGCAAAAACGGATTTTCACATCACCAAACCGCCTGTCTTCATCAATATATCCAATAACGGTGACTGCAACTTGGCGGGCATTGAAACCAAGACATCATTAAATTCGCCTTCTGATATGTACTGTTTTAAGACCTTTAAGACAGATTGAATCGCCCTTTCTGCTTCCATGCGGTCGCCAAAAGTAATGCCCTTGTATCCGCCGCCTAATTCATAGACTTCAGAGACGAATTCGTCAAAATTGGAAATACGTTTTTGATGCTTACCAATTTGCCAACCGTCCACATAAATGGCTTTAATCATCATGGGCAGTTGTGCGAAGAATTGAGAAGACTCTTCGGGTGAAATTCGATTGCGCAGACTGTGGAGTACGGATTTAAGCATACGCAGAGCACGCTCTTTATCATTCGGCATATTCAGTTCGTCTGCAAGTTGCGACAAAAACTGATTACCATGTGCTGTATATTTATTGAATGGTGAGGACATGATTTGTTCTGTTTTTATGAATGAATTATACAAAAGTCAATCATAAATACTGTTTTTTTCATGACTAATGTCATTAGTTGTATAGCTTTTCATCATTCTTTGAAGAGGCATAAGGATGTACTTTTGTATCTGAATGCATTTTAGTCGCTAGAGAACTACAACATCATTTAATCGTTTGTTTTGAAAACACACCTAAACGTTTAAATGTTAAACTAAAAAACAAACTGAAATGAAAGAGAAGAAGCCTACACTCAAAAAACTGTTAAATGATGCGCTTTTAGATTTTAATGAAGAAAGTGTACACAAATTCCGTCTTGAAATCAAACAAATAAGAGCAACGATGCAATTGATTCGGAGGCATGATAAATCATTTAACTATAAAAAAAAATATCCGACTATCCGACGACTCTACACAAATTTAGGTGCGGTTCGGGAGTTACACGTTCTGCGGGAGAAATTTAATGACTCCAATAGGATTCTTCAAGCCTCCGTTAAGAATAAAGCACAACAGATTTTAAATAAAATTTTGATTGAACGACAATATATACTCCTCACCGGTTTTGACGACGCTGTCTATAAATCACTGAAAAAGGCGAAAAAACAAGTAAAAAAAGCCTTGAAAGATGTCTCAAACAAGGATTTTAAAAAATACTTTAATGCCAGGACGGACAAACTCAGGACATCTTTTGAATCCTTAATCTATTCTGAAAAGCAACTGCACGCATTGCGCGGGCTTATCAAAGAAATCAAATTCAATATGTCTTTTGACCCAAAAGGGGCTGAAAAAGTACTGAATAATAAAGGTATGGATAAAGTCACTTTAGACAATTTGCAAAATTGGCTGGGCGATTGGCTTGATAATATGTTGTTAAAGCAAAAATTAATGGAGTGGGGGAGTGCTTTAAGCATTCAAAAAGATGAAAAACATTCTTTGACGCTGTTTCGAACCGTCATTGACAATGCCAATGATGCGCTAATGAATCATGTGAAAGCCATTTCAGAGAGACCTCAAAATAAAAAAAATGCCCCCCTCAGTATCTGCGAGTTATAACATTGTTTGATTCAAATCAAGCTGAATTATGATACACATCATTTTTTAGGATTGGCTGTCGTTTAACTTTGTCCTAATAATGACGCACTGTATTTTTAGAGGGGTGTTATAACGTTCAATGTTCAAAGAGCTTGGTATCTTAAGTTTTTTACATTGCAGCAAAAGTCTTTTTAGCAGAAAAAAAGTGAAGGCTTATCGTTGTGAAAAACGGTAAGCCTTTTTTGGTTGTGTGTCTCATGTGTCGGGATTAGAAAAATATCGGATGAGAAAATGAATTATAATTTGTTTAACTTATCAACGTAATTCAGCTATGTTAATACGTTCGTCAATTTAACCTTATTTTGACATTTTTTTTGGCATTGACATGCTTTAATGTTAAGTTTACATATCAAACCACCTCTTTTGCGTGATTTTTCCAAGTTAGTAATCGGTAAATAATAACGTGGTCAAGCTATGTTCTAGAAGCACAGGTAATTGTAAAAAGATACGTCGAGTTGTTAGGCGGAACGATTGATTTTATCAGTAAATCGGGTCATGGAACGACCTTTATTCTTGAATTCCCACAAAATTTTTAAAAGATGAAAATGATATTAATTATTGAAGACAATGATGATATCCGTGAAAACACGGGTGAATTGCTGGAACTGCAAGGCTATAAAGTGTTAATGGCAGCGGAAGGTTCAACGGGTATAAGATTAGCGAAGGAAAAAAAACCGGATATTGTCGTTTGTGATATTATGATGCCCGAAATGGATGGCTATAAAGTCTTTGAAGCCTTAACACAGGATTCTGAAACAAGGCACATTCCCTTCATCTTTTTGACGGCAAGTGCCGAAAAGAAAGAAGTCGAAGCGGGGATAAAGATGGGCGCAAAAGGTTATATCCGAAAACCTTTTGAAGCCGATGAGCTGTTTGCGACAATTGAAAAGTGTCTTAATGGTACTTTGGTCTGAACAATCAAATACTGAGGGGGTGGTTTTCTTACTTTAAAAACAGATGCACAACAGCGTTCAAAAAACCCCGGTTGTGCATCTATTTTTTTTGACATTAAGCATATCTTGAAAACTTAAAGATTGCGGTTTCATGATGTTCTGAAAAGGAAGTATTCCAATTGTGTTAAAATATATAAGAATGCCCTTCGAAAACGTAATCATTCATCAAATTTAAGCGCAAAGAGAAAGGTATTAAAGACATCAAGTCTGTGTATTCAATATTTGATAGCCGCGCTTTCATCACTTCAAAAAAGACAGAAACGGCATCTTCTGCGTCTTTACGGGAATAAAAAAGATGGTTGTGCTCCATGCCTTTGACAGCGTGTAAGTCATTAATAAAGGCATCATAATTAAATGTTGTAGAAAATGTTTGATTCCAATGATCCCTAAATAAAGGTTTAAGGTCTCTTGGCAAATACGTCATCAAAGCGTTGGAAGCGTAGAGCGGTAGGTGTTCTCTAATGGTTTGAAACAATGCACACAATATGCGTTTAGCAAACGGATTATTTTCAGGCATACCCAATGCCGTTGCGAAGTAAGGAACAAAAGGGACTTCTTGAATGTCAAAAATAGAAGAATAAGGTTTCATTAATTAGTCATTTAGATTGTTTGTTAATGATAGTGGCGTTTATCAAGTTTAAGCATAAGCCTTGCAAATCAGAAAAATTTGCAAGGCTTTTTGTCTTTTATACTGAGGGGGGCTTCATTCTCTTATTGTTTTTCATAAAGCAAAGGTGGGCATGAAAAATGTCTTTTGCTTTGACTTGTATCATTTCAGGGGTTGATTGTCAGCATGTTATAACTGCATCAGAAATGGGTGTGGTCGTTAAAATCTGTCTTATATTAGTTCACAAAGTGACGCTCATCATTTGATTTTAGTGGTTAATGGTGCAGTTTTGTAGATTATCGGATAGATTTAAAACCATTAAAAGATAAAAACGATGAAAAAACTAAGCATTATGAGTTTTGTTTTATGCTTGATGTTGGGCGCAGCCTCTTGTTATAGCAAACGAAGTATGACGGACGTTCAGACACAAAGCCCTCAGTTGTCTGATGATATATACGAACAGTCTTCAACGAATCCTGTCTCCTACGAAGTGTTTTATGATGAATTGTCACCTTATGGTAGTTGGATTGATGATCCTCAATATGGTTATGTTTGGATTCCACGCGTAACGGGAGACTTTCATCCTTATGCCACACAAGGTCATTGGGTGATGACAAACTACGGATGGACGTGGGTTTCAGATTTCCGTTGGGGTTGGGCAGCTTTTCACTATGGCAGATGGGCTTTTGAGCCGCGCTTTGGTTGGATGTGGTTGCCTGGTCGCGTTTGGGGTCCTGCTTGGGTGGCTTGGAGAGAGAGTCCTGATTATTTTGGCTGGGCACCTTTGGGTCCGTTTGTAAATGTTTCTATCAATATCGGTTGTCCTTACGACCATTATCGGTTTGTTCCTCGCCGTTATTTTACACATCGAAATATCTATAATTACTATTCTGATAGACATAACAATGTGACGATTATCAATAACACAACGATAATCAACACAACCCATGTGGTCAATAAAAACAACTATTACTATGGGCCACGAAAAGATTTTGTAGAAACAGCCGTTGGTCAAAAGATTAGAACGGCGAATGTTTATGACACCCAAAAGCCCGACGCAACGGTTGTTGAGAACGATCGCGTAAAAGTTTATCGTCCACGAATGGACAATGCACCCGTAGATGCGCGCAAGCCTGTCCCTAAACGAGTGGTTTCGACTTCTGATTTGCAACCTATTCCTGCTGATAGGCAATTAACGCCCAGTATTAGAAGAGATAAACCTCAAAATACTGAGGGGGGCGATGTTCGTCCAATTGATAAACAACCGCAACGAGGAGACGTTCCACAGAACCAACCTGATGTGATACAACCGCCTCAAAGGAGAGAGATTCCACAAAATAAACCTGATGTGATACAACAACCGCGTAAAAACGATGCACCACAAGTAAAACCAAATACTACGCAACCACCGAAAGAAAAAGTGAAGAAGAAAACTATTAAGAATAATGAGGTGACACCATCTAAAAAAAGGAATGGCGGTAACGATAATTGAAAAAAAGGAGGCTGTATCAAAAGTTAATGATATGGCCTCTTTTTCCCCGATTCAAGCAAATATTCAACCCATCATTTTCATAATCAACAAATAAGCACATCCAGTCAACAGCATGCTGCCTAAGCTGAAAGACACACTTTTTCGTAACGCAACCGACCCCCTCAGTAAAGCGATGCCTACTTTTATCAAAGTGTTGGACAATGTCGCAATAATGACAACATTGACGGCTGTTTGAGTGGCTATGGGTTGAAATTTAGAAATACCAATGGTAATAGCATCCACATCAGCCGCACCCGCTATCAGACCCGTGAGGTAAATACCCGATGCACCAAACCATTTTTCCATAAAAAACAAAGAGATTGTCACTAAAACATATAAAACGCCAAAACCTAAAGCGCTGAGAATATCCATTGGATTGCCCAAGGTTACTTTGTCCGTATCTTTGTCTTTTTCCTTGTGGGCATCTTTTTTTATTAATCTATAAATATGAAAACTGCCCACAGTTACCAACAACACTGTTGGGATTAATAAGGTAGAAAACAAATAACTGTTGAAAACCAAAGTCAAAACCAGAACCCTTAAAAACATCAAGGTGCAAGCGACAAGAATACCTGCTGAGTAGGTATTAGAACGGCTTGAATATTCGTTGCTTCTCGAAGAAAAAATCCAAGTTATCATGGTACTCGAATACAAACCACCCGCCAATGCTGTGAGTAAAATACCTTTTTCGTCATCTGTAAAATGCATTAACAGATAACTGATAAAACTTAATGAGGATACGATAACAACGACGACTCCGATATCAAAAGGAGTCAGACTTTCGAAAGGACCCAAGGGTGTCTGGGGTAAAATGGGCATGATGAGCAACGCCAACAAGACAAATTTTACGAAAGCATACAACTCTTCTTGCGTAATTTTCTTGATATAAAAACGAAGCTTGCCTTTCAACGAGAGCAACGTTGTCGTAATGGCAACAACTGCCATGGCTTCCTTAAAATAATTCAAACCTGCCATGATACCCAAACAATAGGCAATCAAAAGAGATATTTCGGTCGTGATACCTGATGGTTTGTGCTTGTTTGTGATGAAATGCACCATTGTCACGAAAACAAAAACAGCAGGAATAGATATCACTAAAATCCAGGCACTGAAGTTTTGAGCGATAAAAACCATCACAAAGCCCAAAACAGCGGTAAGGGGAAAGGAACGGATGCCCGCAGAATGTTCTTCGTCAGTGGAGTTGAACTCGCGTTCTAATCCCATCACTAAACCGATGCCTATGGCAACGAGCAAACCTTGAAAGAAAGGCGGGAGTATTTGAGAAAGAGCGTCGTACATTTTTGTTGTTCGTTATGTGTTATGGATTCATCTTTTTTCAAATCGCCCTGTTTTTTCTGAAATCTTTATGCGATAGACAACCGTTTTGATGCCCCCTGAATCCAATTGATGCGCTTCAATACCATGAGTGGGTTGGCTTGTTTCACTCGTTATCAAAGATTGTATCCGATTAATGAATTTTTGCATGGCTAAACGGGCATCGTAGCCTTGCAGTTCTTCGAATTCACCCCAAACGACAGCACTTTGCCAGTTTGCCATGTTTTCAATTTTGGAGACTTCAAAACAAACATTCGGATTTTGGCGCAATATATCAACTTTCATACCTTCTGAAGTATGCCCGATGATGGAATCGCCATCAAAAGCATAAGTCAAGGAGACAATATACGTTTTGCCGTTGTGGTGACAACCGATTCTACCGATGACTTCTGAACGTAAAAGGTCATCTATTTCTGCTTCAGTGAGTTCTCCTAACATGATTGTTTTTTTATTTAAAAAGAAAAGTTTGGCATTAAAATTCAACATTCTTTTGGATCGTTTTAATTCGACATATTCTTCAATTTTCCCTCATTCAAAACCACGATACGCCCTTCTTCAACGGCTATCAAACCTTCTGATCTAAAATCAGTAAGCGTTCGGATAACGGATTCTTTAGCCGTTCCTGCTAAAGCCGCAATATCATAGCGCAGGATTGATATCGGTTCATCGCCATAGCTGATTAGTAAAAGCAACAGCACATTTGCCACCCGTTTACGGACAGAGTTATAAGCCAATTGTAAGAGCAATTCTTGTTGTGAAACGACATTTCCTGCAAGCATTTTTATAAACTTGGCAGAGACCTCTCGGTTGCTATTCAACAACTTTAGAAAATCTTCTTTTGGAACAATGGCAAAATCACAATCTTCTAGGGCAATAGCCGAATCAGTATACTTCTCCTCTCGCAGTATTGCCATGTACCCAAGGTAGTCTTTTTCTCCCAATAAATGGATAATCAATTCCTTCCCTTCGTTATTGGTTTTAAAGACTTTGACTTTTCCTTTCTGAATGATATATAAAAAGCGCGGCATTGACCCCTCAGTATAAATGGTGGTTTTCTTCGAAAATGAACGGGTTTCGCGGTTAATCATCAGCGTTTTTAATGCTTCAACTACTTTAGTTTCGGTGATGAAATAACTGAAATCAGGGCTTTCACTGCCATTCTGCTTAAACAGCTTGTCTATTTTATCCGATTTTGACAAACGCAGTTCAATAACACTGAGTAGTTCATTGGTTTCAAATGGTTTGGTGATATAATCATCTGCGCCCAAGTTCATACCGTAGCGAAAATCTTCTTTTCCAGATTTTGCCGTTAGGAAAATAAAAGGAATGTCTGCTAAAACAGGCTTTTTATTCACAATACTCAGCACGCCATAGCCATCAAGGACAGGCATCATCACATCGCATAGTATCAAATCAGGAACGACCCTTTCGGCGGTCTCGACCCCTATTTTTCCATTTTCGGCTGTGTGGGTTTCATAGCCCGCAAGTTCGAGTATCTCTGCGATATTTTCACGAATATCGTTGTTGTCTTCTATAATGAGTATTGATTTCATCTACGATTGGGTTTTAGGCCTGAAACGGATTGTAAAATGACCCCTCACCGAAGGCATTTTTAAAACTATTTTTTCCTTTTTACGCTCATGTTCACTATTCTTAATCAACTTTAACAAAAGTGACAAGTTTTGAGAATATTCGGTTTAACCAAAATCATGTTTTAGGGTGACTTTTGTTAGTTCAACAAAAAGCTTTTCGTTGAAGCGTAAAGATTTCGTTGAAGCATAAAAGGCTTTTACGGGGACATAAAAAAGCATAAAAGAAGACAACATTTTTAGTATAACCTTCCAATCAATAAGGTCAGTTTGTTGTTTATGCACGACCATAAATTTGTCCCTATTTACCTCATTATACTGAGGGGGGGTATCGCCATTAGGTTTACGGAATCTTAAAGCTGTGTGGACGATGTCTTTCATATAGATTTGATTTTTACTCTTTTTAATAGTGAAAGATGTAAAGGGTGCGCAATCGAAATAATAACGAGACCCCATATTGTTATAAAAACACCTAAATACAGAGTAATTGTTTTATCCAACGCCACATCGCTTGTGAAAACGGTATTAATAACGGTGTGAAATAAAATACATATCAGCACGCTGCCCTTTGTGGAATTAAAAAGCCACGTTAAGATAATCGCACCCATAAATAGGCTCAAAAGCCAACCGATAATGTCGCCGAAACCCATCGAAACATAACCTGGGCGATATAAAAACGCGGGGATATGCCAAATAGCCCATCCAGCTGTTAGTAAAACAGTTGACTTTAAAGCGGAATAATGACTCTGCAAACGCGGCAAAGCATAACCTCGCCAGCCTGTTTCTTCGCCTATTCCGAAGGTGAATAAATTGTACAAAAAAAAGCCCACTATTGAAAACTCGGGGAATTCACTTGAAACACCAAAGCCTGACCAATTCATTGGTTTTTGATGTGCTAAGTATTCCCAAAACATCGTTATTATCAACAACATCAAAGGCACTAAAACAACGAGATACCAAACAGCATTGACGCGCCATTTAACCATACTTTTCAATAATGAAAGTACCCCCTCAGTACCTCGCTCTTGTTTTTCCATAATGAAAGCCGCCAAAATGGGTCCTAATGCGCCGTAAGCATGATGATAAAACAAGATCGGAAATCCATCATAACCAAAATAAGGCAAGTAGAGTGGTGCCCAGATTGTCCATGTAATAAGATACGATAAGAGGAAGTAGTTTATCAGGTTTTTATAGTAAAACAGCTTTATCATTTGTTTACCTTTAGAAGTGAAAGCATCATTCGTTCCTTACGTATTGGATACTTTTAAAGTATCCAATACGTGTGTACCAAACACCGAAAGAATAAAGATTTACCAACTTTTTAATGCCCTGAACTGTTTTTATAATCATAATATAATACAGCGTTAAAGATTTCGATTGAGCAAAACTAAAAATCCCCCCCCTCAGTATCGGTAACCAAAATCATTTTTGCCAATGACATTGGTTACCATGAATTGTGTGACAAAACATGATATTTATCCATAAAACTGAAATAGAATATGAAATTACCACCCAATTGGCGCGATATCCTTTCTGAAACGGGCGATATCTTTCGGTTTAGTTTGCGTTTTTTTCAGCAGGTTTTTAAACCAAAATATGAAGTTCGTGAGTTTTTTAGACAGTGTTATATTATTGGCTACAATACGTTGCCATTGGTGGCATTAACGGGTTTTATCATGGGACTCGTCTTGACAATGCAACTGCGCCCGACCTTAGTCTATTATGGTGTCGAAAGTAAATTGCCCGATATGGTCGGTATTGCGATGATTAGGGAAATAGGGCCCATTTTGACAGCGTTGATTTTTGCGGGGAAAATAGGCAGTAGTGTCGGCGCAGAGTTGGGCAGCATGAAAGTAACCGAACAGATTGATGCGATGGAAGTATCGGGCACCAATCCGTTCAAATATTTAGTTGTCACGCGGGTATTGGCTGCGACTTTGATGTTGCCCGTTTTGACGGTTTTAAGTGATTTTATATCACTTTATGGGGCTTATTTGGGTGTAAATATCAATGGCATCACGAGTTTTACGTTGTTTAATGTAAAAGTATTTGATGCCTTGTCAATAAGCGATTTGATTCCTGCTTTTATCAAAACCTATTTTTTCGGTTTTGCGGTCGGCATCGTTGGGTGCTACAAAGGTTATAACAGCAAGAAAGGTACTGAGGGGGTAGGGCGGTCGGCTAATTCGGCGGTGGTTATGAGTTCCATTGTGATTTTTATTATTGATTTAATTGCTGTTCAAATTACAGCATTATTGGGCTTAAATTAATTGAAGGATATGAACAAAGAAGCCATAAAATCTTATTTGAATGAAGAGGTCTTATCGGAAACGATGATTCAGGTAGCGCATTTATACAAATCGTTCGGCACGAATAAAGTACTGATTGACTTTAATTTTACGTTGAGAAAAGGTGAAAACGTAGCGGTTTTAGGTAAATCAGGTTCGGGAAAGTCTGTATTCATCAAATGTCTCATCGGTTTATTGCGACCTAATAGTGGGGATATTTATGTTTTTGATAAAAAGATAGCCGATTTAAACCGAGAGGAATTGGATCTGATGCGCGTTAAAATGGGTTTTTTGTTCCAAAGCAATGCATTGTATGATTCGATGACCGTTCGTGAAAATCTCGAATTCCCATTGCGCCGACATTGGCTCGAAAAATCGAAAGAAGAAACCAATGCGAAAGTGATGGAAGCCTTAACGAATGTCGGTTTAGCCCACACCGTTGATATGATGCCCGTTGAATTGTCGGGCGGTATGCGTAAAAGAATTGCTTTGGCGAGAACCCTCATTCTGAATCCTAAAATTATACTTTACGACGAACCTACAACGGGTTTAGACCCTATAACAGGCAGAGAAATCAGCAAACTCATCGTTGAAATCGGTAAAAAATACAATACTTCTTCGGTTATTATCTCTCACGACATGAACTGTATCCGCATGACAGCCGATCGGATTATCATTTTGATTGATGGTTATGCTTATGCGGAAGGCACTTTTGAAGAACTTAAACAAAGCAACGATAACAAAGTAAAACAATTTTTTGAATAATGGAAAATAGAATAAAAGAGAATATTAAACTGGGCATTTTTGTTTTAGCAGGTTTACTGGCACTCATTGTTGCTTTATACTTGATCGGCAAAGACATCAACCTTTTTAGCAAAAGCTATACACTGAAAGTAAGGTTTGATAACGTCAGCGGATTGATGTTGGGTAATAATGTGCGTTATGCAGGTATTCAGGTCGGAACGGTTAAAGAAATCACTCTTTTAAATGATACCATCATTGAAGTGACCATGTACGTTGACGAGAAGATGAAAAGCTATATTCATAAAAAGGATGTTGCCAGCATTGGAACGGATGGATTGGTGGGTAATAAAATCATCAATGTTGTTCCCGGAAAAGACAAAATACACTTAGCTGAAAACGGCGACATTTTGGTCACAAAACAAAACATCAATACGGATGAAATGTTAGAAGTTCTAAATAAAACAAATCAAAATATTGCTGTTATTTCTGAGGACTTAAAGAATACCGTACAACGCTTGAACAACAGCACTGCTTTTTGGGAGATATTGAATGATAAAACAATGCCTGATAACCTAACAAATGCCCTGCTCAATATTCGTAACGCAACGGACAAAGCCGATAATATGGTCGCTGAATTACAAACGATGGTGTCGGATATCAATAACGGGAAAGGTTCACTGGGTGGTATTTTAAAAGATACAGCAATACTTGTCAATCTAAATGCCGCTGTTGACAAAATAAAAATGGTCGGTGACAATGCCAACAACTTAGCAACCGAATTGAACAATTTAACACAAGGTGTCAAACAGGACATCAACAATGGCAAAGGCACACTGAATGCGGTTTTAAAAGATTCTTTGTTGGTTCAAAAGCTCAATAAAAGCCTCGATCATCTTGAAGATGGTACAGACAATTTTAACCAAAACATGGAAGCATTGAAACACAATTTCCTTTTCCGAGGCTATTTTAAAAAATTGGAGAAGAAAAAGAAGAAAGAAGCAGAGTTAAAAGTAAAAAAGGAGATTAGTTCATAGTCTGGTTAATGGTACTTATGTTAGCTGAAAGATGTTTCTGCTGTTTTTGGCACATAACAAATCCATTAATCCTGTAGCTATTTGCATCTAACATTATTTTCAAAGATTATAAGTAAACATAGCCTCATTCATGGTTAAATACTGAGGGGCCTCAATCTGGGTCTGCTGAAAAGCCTTATCATTATTTATTTTTTGAAAAATAAATAATTTAAAAGTATTGTCTCTCCCTACGTTTTCCAACGCCGCCTTGTATAACCTTACTATACACACTAAGCCGTGCAACAATTAACACTTATTCAATTATTAAACGACGTATTCAGAGATGAAAAAAGTTTTCTTTTCAATGACAATAGCGTGTTTCGCTATGGCTTTCAACGGGGCAGCACAAGACACGACGCATACCCTTATCAAATTAATTAAACCACAATCTATTGGGCTTTATGTTGCGCCAGAATTCAGTTATGGACAACTGAGGGGGGACATGACCAGTTTTGGCGGCGCATCTGCCATGTTTGTTTTAAACAAAAAATGGGCAGTTGGCGCAACGGCACAAATGAGTTTAGATGATGCTTTTGTACCAAAAGCCGTCAGCCCTTTGGCAGTACAGGCAATGATTATGGGTGGCAAAATTGAATATACGCCTCGACCTGATGCCCTTATCCACGTTTCGTTTCCGCTTATGATTGGTGGGGGAGAGGCTTCCGCAGATTCTGTTCGCGCCGAAAAAGGGCATGATTGGAATGACAACCTCGGGCATGATAACGGCGACCACAATGGCAACAGCTTTGTGGTTGTACAACCAGGCATTCATTTAGAGATGAATTTGATGCGTTATGCTAAAATTTATGTGGGTGCGAATTACCGTTTGTCCTTCCTAAGTGATAACCAAACGGCATTGTTACCCGCGAATACAATGCAAGGCTTTTCAATAAGCGCAGGACTGAAAATGGGTTTATTCGACTATAAGTTGGGTCGAAAAAAGGCTGTTTTAACGCAGTAATGATAGATGAACGAAACTTGCGGAAAGTTATAAAACTTTCCGCAAGCGGTTCAATCGTAAAATTTAACCGACTGTTGCCCGTTTGACTGCCCATATTGCCCGTTTGACGGTTAAATAGCTTTAATAGTCCACATTTTGAATACAATTTCGCCTTAAAATACAAGAATGTTGACCCACCCAAATTGTTCATTAAAATAAATATTTACCTTTTAAGTCATCCAAATTTTTATTATTTTCTAAAACATAAAACAATGACTCATCCAAATGCTCCCTCTTTTGAAAGCAAAAAAATTCGCTATGCGAGTGCAGACACACCACAACATATTTACAAGCAAATCCGTCAAGGTGCTGAACGATATTTTAAAGAAAACAAATTACCTAAACATGCCACAGCTTTTATGGCTTACAAAGCCGCTGTTTTAGTCGCCTTGATTATGGGCAGTTATTGGTCGTTGACACAATTAGAGACTTTTAGCGGTGCTTTGGCAGCCTATTTTCTGTTATCGTTTACTTCCTTAATATTGTCTATAAATTTAGGTCACGATGCTGCTCACCATGCCGTAACAGGCGTTAAAAGGACAGATGATTTGATTTTTCAGACCATTTTTGCCCTTCAAGGTTTAAGTGGCTACGTCTGGCAAGTACGACACAATTATTCGCACCATGTTTTGCCAAATGTCAAGGAGCACGATACGGATTTGGAAATAACCAACCTCATTTTGTTAGAACCGAACACAGATGCGGCACGTTGGTATCATCGTTACCAACACATTTACGCACCTTTATTGTATGCTTTCACGTCGTTTCACTTGCTTTTTGTTCAAGACTTCAAGTTTTTCCTACAAAAAGATCATGCAAATTTACACTTCGGGCGTATTCCTGTTATCGAATGGGTCAAAATGGTATCCTTCAAAGTACTTTATTTTGGGCTTACTTTTGGGCTGCCGATGGCGTTTGGTTCGCTTGGTTTTGTTCAAGTTGTGGTGGCTTGGACTTTAATACATATGGTAGTTTCCGTTTTCGTTGCGTTCACTTTTTTTATCTCTCACCATGTTACTGAACTCGATTATGTGGATTCAGGCGCAGCGCAGGATTTGATTTCTGATTCATGGATTCACCACCAAATCACAACAACAATTGACTTTGAACCTGACAATGCGTTTGCCAATTTCCTTTTTGGCGGCTTCAATTTGCACGTGGCACACCATGTTTTCCCTGAAATTTCACATGAACATTATCCTGCCATGACACGCATGATTCGTGAAGTTTTGGCAGACAATAATGCTTCGGATTGGTACAAATCCTTCTCTTTTACTGAGGGGTGTGTGTCGCATTTGCAGCACTTAAAAAATATTGCAGAACAGGCTTTTGCCGAAGAAGAGCCAGAAGAAATTGATTTTAATAACGCTGAACCTATTACAAATTTATCTTTATGAAAATGTCACATCTCATCTCTTTTTTCACCGAAGTTACTGATATGCAACGCCTTATGTTCGCCGTTGCTGTCGTCCTCATTTTTTGGCAAATTGAAACCATCGTTGCGTTCAAAAAGAACCCTAATCGGTGGTCGCATCTTTGGCACAACGCCTTGTATATTCTGCCTGACACACTTGTACAGGTGGCTATGGGTGTTTTTTTTATCAATGTTATCAATTTCGATCAGACGCATCAATGGGGAATATTGTTCTTTTTGGGTATAAAAAGCCCATGGGCAATTTTTATTGTTTCATTCCTCATGCTCGATTTCTGCGAATGGGTTTATCATTGGTTGACGCATAAAGTGCCGTTTTTTTGGCGTTTCCATTTGGTACATCATTCCGACCCAATCGTTGATGTGACCACAACCGTGCGCGAACATCCGGGCGAAACGGTGTTGCGGCTCGGTTTCACAACCTTGTGGGTCTTTTTGACAGGTGCGCCATTGTGGGCGTATTTTTTTAGACAGTTTTTCCAAATTACCTGCAATTTTTGGTGTCATTCCAATTTCGTTTTGCCTGAAAAAATTGATAAATACGTCGGGTTGGTCTTCAATACACCGCATTTGCACCACATTCATCACCATTACCGTCAGCCTTATACCGATACGAATTATGCCGATGTGTTAATCATTTGGGACAGACTTTTCGGCACTTATGCCCGCATGAACAAAGAAGATTTGGTTTATGGCTTGGAAACATATTCCGATGTGGACACCAATTGGCAGTTTCATACCTCGGTTGCCCTGCCTTTTAAAACCTTGATTTATCCCGAAGATTTGCTCCAAGAACAGCCAATTGAGGCATACAATACTGAGGGGTCTCTTTTATCATCAAAAGTTAAGTTTAATAAACAATGATTTCAGTTATCATATGCACCCTCAATGAGGAGCAATATTTGCCAAAACTTTTAGAAAGTTTGAACCGTCAAAAAGAGTTTTTCGACTATGAGGTTTTAGTCGTTGACGCTGGTTCAAGCGACGATACTGAAGGGGTCGTGCAGCATTATCAATCAACTGCCCATTTTCCTTTGCGTTTCATTCCTTTCAATCAGCGTGGCATTGCACGACAACGAAACGAAGGTGCAAAATTGGCTAAATATGACCAATTACTGTTTTTAGATGCCGATGTCGTGCTACATGAAGCATTTTTGGCGATTGCCATGCGCCAAATTGAAGCTAAAAAGCTACCGATTGCAGGCACAAAACTATATGCCGCAGAGCCTTCTAAGGTCTTTCGAGCGATTTATAGTTTTTATTCAAATATTCATTTACCGATAACAAGGTGGTTCAATCCTGTCATTCATGGCTGTTCTATTTTCGTTTCCAAACAAATGCACGACCAAATTGGCGGCTTCAAAGAAGGCATCTTATTCGAAGATTTTCGATATGGTGTTGATGCCGCCAAAATTTTTCGTCCGCCTTTACTGAGGGGGGAGGCTTATGTGCGGACATCGGCACGGCGTTTCTACAATTTTTCGCCAAAAGCGGTAGGCGAATTGGTGAAAGGTAGTCTCAAATCATTTTTCAAAGCGGGTATTGACCCATCAACGATGTCGAGTTATGAGCAAACGACAGGCAATCATGCACCGCCACGTTATTAACGCATTAACGCACATTTAGGAAATTTTAAAAATTTCCTAAATGTTGATAATCAATAAATTACGAAATAAATGTCTGCCGAAACAGCTTCCATTAAAAAAGAATATACCCTCGATAAAATCAACGATTTACCCAATTCTATCAACCAAAAATGGCTCACGCAAAGGCGTATGGCCGTCACGATATTGTTTTTTACAAACGGTTTTGGCTTTGCAAGTTTACCAACACGACTGCCTGAATTGCAGCGATTTTATAATGTGTCAAACACCGAATTGGGTTTAATTCTTTTGTGTAGTTCAGTGGGTGCATTAGCAGCAATGCTCATGTCAAGCCGCATAATGACCCGTTTTGGCAGCCGAAAAGTAGCAACCGTCACAGCAATAGGTTTTGCATCTGTACCGCCGTTTTTGACATTCATACCTCATATAAGCGTCCTTTTGCCCTTGTTTTTCATACTCGGTGCGGCAATCGGTTCACTTGAAGTGGCGATGAATGCACAAGCGATAGAAGTAGAACGCTTGTTTGAACGCCCGTTGATGTCTTCTTTCCATGCTTTTTTCAGCATTGGCGGCGGCTTAGGTGCGGCTTTTGGTGCAGCGATGACTTGGGGAAATATGTCTGTTTTTGTTCATTTTTTAGCCGTTTCTGTCCTAAGTGTTGGCTTGTTGGTATGGGCAGCGTTTCATCTTTTAGATTTTAAAACAACTGATAAAACGGCAGAGACAACCGCAAAAACAGAGTCTCAAAAAAGCATAAAATGGCAACGTTTAACGATACTGCCCATCGCTTTACTCGCTTTTTGCAGTATGGCAAGCGAAGGCGCATTGACAAATTGGTCAGCTATTTTTTGCAGTCAAGAGCTGCACACAACGGCGGCTGAAAGTGCTTTTGCTTTTACCATTTTTACGGCAGCTATGACCATCGGGCGTTTGGGTGGCGACAAAGTAACCCAACGATTAGGTTTGTATAAAACATTGATTATCAGCTTATTTATCGCCTTTTTTGGCATATTCGTTTTATACGCAGCGACAAATTTAACGCTCGTTCTCATCAGTTTAGCCAGCATCGGATTGGGTTTGTCGTTGACCGTGCCTTTGACCTATTCCTTAGCGGGCAATACTGAGGGGGTGTCTCCAAGTGTTGCAATACCGATGGTTTCGATATGTGGTTATGCCAGTTTTTTCATCATGCCGCCGCTTGTGGGTGTTTTGTCCGATGTTTTTGGGATTCGCATCCTTGTTGGGATATTGCTCGTGTTGGGTGTGGCGATGTTGGCGTTGTTAATTTATACATCGAGCCTTTTTAAGGTATCCGATGTGAAAATCACTTAGGCGGATATTCTTTGTAAAAATCGCCACGAACGCCAAGTGTTTGAAAAACTAAAACACCTTGACTGATTTCGAAGCCGACTCTATAAGAACCAACCCGAATACGATAATAACGGCGGTTCTTTTTACTTTTTAAGTCTTTTAGGTGTAATATTTCTCTAAGAGATGAGGCTTCATTGCATTGTTCAATAGTTTCAATGATGCTTAAACGAATCGGTTTTGGTAGTTCTCTTAGTCGTTTTTGGAAATAGGGCGTGATTTGAGTTTGCATCAGTCCATTTCTTTAAGTTCTGCAAGTATGTTTTTTGTTTCAATTGTAGAATAAGGCTTGTTGTCAGGCAATTGTTCTAAACGAACAAGCGCATCAAGTAACTCGTTGTCTTCCTCGTCTAAAACGTCTATTGATTCTTTGAATTTGACACGAAGTTTTTGAAAAAGCAATTGTAAAAGGCTTTCGTCCGCTTCGTTGTATTCGATAATGGCTGTTTTAGTCATTTTTCTTTTTCTTTTTTATTAAACAATTGGACAAAGATAAGACCTTTTACGATTATAGCAAACAGTCATTTTTATATATAAATCACGCTAAAATATTAGAATACAGTGTGTTAATTAAATAAATCAGCAACAAATTATTACCAATAAAATATTAGAACAGATGAAATTACCTGTGTTTCAAGTCTCTATTTTTAGTTTTTTTCTCCTGTGCTTTGTTACTATAAATCCAATGAAAGCGCAGTCAACGCAGCCCCTTACGGTCGTTGAAGGCTTCGTCTTAGATTCCCTACATGGCGATACGATTTCATTTGCCAATATCAGCGTGGCGGGAACGTCCTTTGGTATGTCGGCAGACGAAAATGGCTATTTCAATTTCTCTTTTAAAGAAACGCAAACGCAGTTACAGATTTCAGCCGTTGGTTATAAAACGCAATTAGTAAATGTTAAAATAGGCGTTTCGCAACACTTGAATATTCTTTTGGAAAGTGCCACAACTGAATTACAAACCGTTGTGATTCAAAAAGATAGATATAAAAATCGGAGCAATCCTGCTGTTGAATTGATACAAAAAGTCATTGACCATAAGTCCGATAATCGCCTTGAAAGTCATGATTTTTATCAATATGAACAATACGAAAAAATGGATTTGGCAATGGAAAATGTGCCAGATGCCTTGAAAAACAGCCGCCTTTTGAAGAACGTCAATTTCTTTTTTGCTGATGCCGATACGACAACGCTCAAAGGAAAAGAGTTGATTCCTGCCTATCAACGGGAAACGGTTTCTGATGTTTATTTCAGAAAATCGCCTAAAAATGAAACAACAGAAGTAAAAGGTATTAAACACACGGATTGGACAGGCGCATTTGACGACGACGGTGTAGCAACTTATTTGAAGCGTTTGTACATTGATGCGAATATTTATGACAATGAAATTCAATTGTTTAAAAAACCGTTTTTAAGCCCTTTATCGCCTGTTTCACCACAATTTTATCGGTTTTATATCATGGATACGACTGTGATTGACGGTCAACGCTGTATCAATTTGGCGTTCTTTCCACGTTCAAAAGCGGATTTGACTTTTGAAGGCAATCTCTATATCACCGACGACACGACTTATGCGATTCGCAAAGTGCGTATGACTGTGCCAAAAGACATCAATGTAAACTTTGTCAACGGTTTAAATATTACGCAAAATTTTGATAAACTGCCCAATGCAGGCTGGACTTTGGTGCGTGATGAAGTGACAATCAATTTTGCAGGTGGTAACGATTCGACAAAGGCGGTGGGCGTTTTTGGCAAAAAAACAACGCTTCGCCATGAATTTGTTTTCGATAAAGCGGCTGATGTGAAGGTGTATAACAACGTTCAGTCAGTTGTTAAAACTGAAAATGCCGATAAACAACCCGAACAATTTTGGGCAACTGCCCGACAAGAACCCCTCAGTATAACGGAGCAAAATACTTATCAAAAAATTGACAGCTTAACGCAAACAACTGATTATAAACGTTTTGTGGGTTGGAAATATTTGTGGGCAACAGGTTATTGGAATGCAGGGGGTGTGGAATTCGGACCATTAGGTGCGGTATATAGCCGCAATGCGCTTGAAGGCGGACGTATTCGTTTGGGTGGTCGCACGACTTGGGATTTGAATCATCATTTGCGTGCAGATGGTTATGCCGCTTATGGTCTTTTGGATAAAAAATTGAAATATTCGGCAGCCGTGACCTACCAATTGAACGACAATTTTTTCAATAATCGTCCACAAAATGCTTTCCGAATTTGGTCGCTTTATGACGTAGAAGTGCCTGGGCAAACGCTTGAAAATACTGCGCCTGACAATATACTAACGTCTTTTAATCGAGGTGTTTTCGATAAAATGTACTACAAACGCTCGTTTGGCATCAGCTATATTAACGAAAGTAATGCGGGCGTGACCTATCAAGTCGGTTTGCAACAAAGGCAACTGACACCCGCAGGAAGCCTCCTTTTCAACAGAACAGACCTCGATGGCAAACCCCTCAGTAATTTGACTTTGACGGCAAACGAAGCGACTGTTAACTTCCGTTATGCACCGAATGAAGAGTATTTTCAAGGACAAACGTATCGCAAACGCATTGTCAATAAATACCCTGTTCTCGGTCTGCATTATACTTATGGTGTGGCAAACGATGGCACAAGTGCTTTTATGAATTACCACAATGTGAGTGCCGATGTGTTCAAACGTTTTTATTTAGCACCGATTGGGCGCACCGATGTGCGTTTGGAAGCGGGTCGCATTTTTGGCAAAAATTTATCTTATCCATTGTTGCACGTTTTTCAAGCTAATCAAACTTTGAATTATGAGCAATTTGCTTTCAATCAGATGAATTATTTGGAATTTATCAGCGATAAATACGTGTTTTTGAATGTCGAACATGCTTTTGACGGTTTCTTTTTGAATAAAATTCCTTTGATTAAAAAACTAAAATGGCGTGAATTTGCGATGTTTAAAGCCGTTTATGGTGGTTTAGATGCAGCAAATAACCCCCTTTCGAACCCCTCGGTATATGCGTTCCCGACAGATGCAAACGGTCAATCCTTGACTTCTGGGTTTAAGACTCAACCGTATATGGAAGCGGGTTTTGGTATTGGCAATATTTTTAAAGTATTTAGGGTTGACGTGACCCGAAGACTCAATTATTTGGACAATCCGAACACCTCGAAATGGCGTGTTCAAGGCGAAATACAATTTGATTTTTAAAATTATTTTAGAACACTGATTGGACTGATTTCACTGATTTCACTGATTTACACGGATTTTTTTTGCTCTTTTCATGATGATAAAAGAAAAATCAGCGTAAATCAGGAGAATCAGCTCAATCAGTGTTCAAAAAAAAACTATCATGAAATTTATCAGCATCTTTTTCTTTGGGCTTCTGGTTTTTATCCAAACGACCTCTGCACAAGCCCCAATATCAACAAGCACATTGACCATCAATGTCTGTAATATCAAGCACCGTGAAGGCAATATCAAAGCCGTGCTTCAAAATCGGTCAAACTTTTTGACCCCTCAGTATAGCGATATTGTGGAACTGAAACCAACGGGCGACAATATGCAAATGGTTTTTAAAAACCTACCTGTTGGCGAATACTCGGTCGCTATTTACCACGACCTCAATAATAACGACAATTTTGACCGTAATTGGATTGGTTATCCATCTGAACCTTTTGCTGTTTCCAATAATTTGCATCCTTGGAAATTACTACTACCTTCGTTTGATGCGGCAAAAATCACCTTATCGCAAAGCGGCGCAACGGTCAATATTACGTTGTTGAACAACTAAGTAGTTAAACTCAAATAAACGTGAAATTTTTAACACATAGTAATCGGGCGGCTGAAGAACGCTAACTTAAAAATAAATAACTATGCGATTAAATTAGTTAAATAGGAGACATAGAGGGTACATAGCCTTTAACTAATTGATTTTCAAAGACTTATATGTGTTTTATGTGTTGCAAACAAAGTGCCGTTTAAAAGCGTTGAACTATATTATTTTAACAAAAACCACGCCTTCACCCTACGTTTAAAACCAACGGCTTGTATCTCTTTATAGAGACTCGGTACGACGAAAAACGAATGACGAAAGACGAATTACAGGAAATTATCAGCGGCTGTCGAGCAGGCAACCGATTGAGCCAAAAAGCATTGTACCGACAGTTCTTCCGCTACGGTATGAGTGTTTGCAATCGCTATACCCGTTCAAATGATGAAGCAAAAGAGATGCTAAACGATGCTTTTTTGCGTATTTTTATGAAAATTGACATGTATGACCCCGCATTATCTTTTCCTGGTTGGTTACATACGATAGTTGTAAGGTCGGCTATCAATTATTTGAAAAAGTATGAAAATAAACCGCTGACGGCGAGCATAGAATTGGCAGAACATCACACCGCTTTGAATGAAGATATTATCGGAAAAATGTCTTCCGATGAGCTGATTGAATGTGTTAAACATTTGCCGCCTTCATATCGCTTGGCATTTAATTTAGCGGTTGTTGAAGGTTATTCGCATGTTGAAATAGCCAAATTATTAAATATTTCGGAAGGCACTTCGCGCACAAATTTGATGGCGGCACGACGAAAATTACAAATCATAATTCACAATTTGAATAAAAATTGACATGAATGACGAGAGCTTTGACAAAATTTTAAATAGTAAACTGAACGTCGAAAAAGATTTTGTCTTCACAGAAGACGATTGGCAGGGCATGGAACGTCATCTGGACGTTGCAAAAGCTGCCCGTCGCCGCCGTTGGTTGTGGTTAGGC
>JAYSQG010000012.1:0-3020 GCA_043721685.1 Saprospiraceae bacterium
CTTTTGAAAAATAAGAATGCAAAAAATAAACCATTCTTTAAATATACCGATATTTGTGACGCAAATTTTCTGAAAAATGTTTCGATTTCTTATTGTTATTTTCTGATTTTTAGAAAATACATATAGGAAAACTAAAATTACTTTCATCAAACAAGAAAAAAGCGTCTAAAACGTTTTCTTACTAAATATCTCACAATATGAAACAGTCATTCATCGGCATCTTAATCTTCTTTTCGTTTCACCTTTGCGCAAACGCACAAGAAACACTTGCGCCTCAAACCAAAGGTGTATTTGGTATTATGGATACCAAATCATTTGACCAATATCTCCTCGTCATCGAAGGCGTTGGCACTTCTTCTAAAGATTTGCTCAATGAGCAAAGTCTTAAATCGTACATGATGCCCCCTCGTTTGGCAGGCAAAAAAGCCAATTCTGCTACTTATGCTTTGGCAAATGCACTTGAATATTACATCAACCTCAACAACAACTACAAAGACAATTTATCGCCAGATTTCATACGTTTACAAATGCCACAAGGTTCAGTTGAAGACAACCTAAATTTTTTGGGCAGCACAGGAACGGTTTCAGCCGCCATTTTACCCTTCGATTCGCCCAATTTGACCCCCTCAGTATATTCAGCCGTTAAATATAAAATCAAGAATTATATCAAACTTTTTCAGTCCACCACACGCCCACAACAAAAATTGTATGACCTCCGAAAAGCCATCATGCGCGGTAATCCGGTAGTGATTGAAATGCAAATAACCAATGAATTTAAAAACCTCCATCAATCCCGTTACTGGCAAGCCTCTGCGGGCGATACAGCACCTGCGGGAACACAATTCCTCGTCGTCGTCGGCTATGACGAGGAGCGCAAAGCGGTAGAATTGCTTAACAGTTGGGGACGTGAATGGGGCAACGGCGGCTATATTTGGGTCAGCTACGACGATTTTAGCAATTTGGCGAGCAATGGTTATGTGTTGATACAATAAGAAAACCGCTTTTTTTTGTTTGAAAAAAAAGCCGCATTGACCACTTCAATGCGGCTTTTTGCATTAAAAATACCCCCCCCTCAGTATCCGCCATCTTTTCAATCATTTTTTGACCGCTTGAAAAAAAATAAGATAATTTATTGGTAATCAACAAATTAAAACCATTTCTTGAATACTGACCATCGTAACCAATTTTTTAAAAGACCGTTTCAATACCCGACATCTTTCTACTTTTGAGAAATAATTTATTGCGAAATCAAATCTAAAATACTATTGTTTGTGGAAAAATTAAATAAATACAGCCAAGCTGTTACCCAAGACCCAACACAGCCCGGTGCACAAGCCATGCTTCACGCCATCGGTTTGACCGACGAAGACTTCAAAAAAGCCCAGGTTGGCATCGTTTCGACGGGTTGGGAAGGCAATCCTTGCAACATGCACCTCAATTCATTAGCGGCAGATATTAAAGTAGGTGTCAACAAAGCTGATTTAGTCGGTTTGATTTTTCATACGATCGGTGTCTCTGACGGCATTTCGATGGGTACAGATGGTATGCGTTACTCTCTTGTTAGTCGTGATATTATTGCAGATTCTATTGAAACCGTAGTAGGCGCACAATGGTATGATGCTGTTGTGGCGGTTGTCGGTTGCGACAAAAATATGCCAGGTGCCATGATGGGTATCGCGCGGTTGAATCGTCCGTCTATTTTAGTTTATGGTGGTACAATTGCGCCAGGTTTCTATAAAGGTGAAAAATTAGACATCGTTTCTGCTTTTGAAGCCTTAGGCAAAAGAGTGGCGGGAACGATTACAGATGAAGATTTTAGCGGCGTTGTCCACAATGCAATCCCTGGTGCAGGTGCTTGTGGTGGTATGTACACAGCGAACACCATGGCTTCGGCAATCGAGGCAATGGGTATGGCTTTACCTGGCAATGCGTCAAATCCAGCCGTTAGCAAAAACAAACGCGAAGAATGTGACCGCATTGGTGCAGCTATTCGCAATTTGTTGGAAAAAAATATCTGTCCGAGAGACATTATGACACGCAAGGCATTTGAAAATGCTTTTGTCGTATTAACCGTTTTAGGTGGTTCAACAAATGCCGTTATGCACTTAATTGCAATGGCAAAAGCCGCAGGTGTCGAGTGGACAATTGACGATTCGCAAGCGATTTCTAACAAAACGCCTTTCCTTGCGGACTTAAAACCGTCTGGAAAATACGTTATGGAAGACCTTTTTGACATCGGCGGTATTCCTGCTGTCATGAAGTTTTTATTGAAAAACAATATGTTACACGGTGATTGTCTGACTGTTACAGGCAAAACAATCGCTGAAAACTATGCTGACGCACCTGATTTTCCAGAAGGACAGCAAATTATACGCCCCCTCAGTAATCCGATAAAACCACAAGGTCATATCCAAATTTTGTATGGCAATTTGGCTCTTGAAGGTTCTGTTGCTAAAATTACGGGCAAAGAAGGTGAGATTTTTGAAGGAAAAGCAAAGGTTTTCAACTCTGAACAAGAAGCAAACGATGCCATCAGAGCCAATAAAATTGTCATGGGTGATGTCCTTGTCATTCGTTTTATCGGTCCAAAAGGTGGTCCGGGTATGCCTGAAATGTTGAAACCAACGTCACTCATCATGGGTGCAAACTTAGGTAATTCTGTTGCTTTGATAACCGACGGACGTTTTAGCGGTGGTACACATGGTTTCGTAGTGGGTCACATTACACCTGAAGCACAAGACGGGGGTAATATTGCCCTCGTAAAAGACGGTGATACAATTCGGATTGACGCAGTGACTAATCGTTTAGATTTACTTATTTCGGAAGAAGAAATGGCAGTACGTCGGGCCGCTTATGTGCCACGTCCTTTGGTTGCTAAAAATGGTGTTTTATTAAAATATGCTAAAACGGTATCTTCGGCGAGTAAGGGTTGTGTAACGGATGAGTTTTAGGCTTTGAAAAGGTGAAAAGGCATAGTAAACAGAAATAAATAGATTTTAATTTTTTTTTGCAAAAAAAAT
>JAYSQG010000013.1:0-14061 GCA_043721685.1 Saprospiraceae bacterium
CATAAATTGTTCTTTAAATACACCCAATGCCGACCAATAATTAAACCGTTTAAAAACATTTGTATAATGTAGCTCGGGGGTGTCGTCTGCTTTTTTATCTATTGTCTTTTGTAGCGACTTCCATTGGCATCCCGAATATAAAACATACAAAATGTAGTTATAAATTTTTTATAGTGGAATATTGGGACGTGGACCACTTATCTGTTTTGGGAGATAGGGTAAAACGTAAATTTCAAATTCTTTTTCTCTCAATTCTGTCGGAATCATTTGATTATCAAGCAGTTAGTAATTAGTAATACTTTTTTCGCAAAGATAAGATATTTAGTATCAATAAGTTATATCACTATCAGTTCATTCTTTAAACTTGCTTTTAAAAAAGCCTTTCTAACGTTTTTTGTAAACGGATTTTCTTGGTCAGGCATACGCTCTGGATGCCATTGTACGGCTAAAAGAAAGGGTTTTTCGACATTTTTAAACTCAATAGCTTCAATAAGATTATCGTTTGAATAAGCGACTGCCTTTAATTCTTTTCCCAAAATATCAATGGCTTGATGGTGTGCGCTGTTGACAATGCCTTCATTTTGATGAACAATATCAAAGAAAAGCGTGTCTTTTTCTACTGAAACAGCGTGTTCTTTATCAATATTATTCGTTTTCTCGTGGGTAGCAATATTGTTATTCCCAACATCCAAAAGCAGTGTACCGCCGAAAAAAACATTGATGACTTGTAGCCCGCGACAAATACCGAGAACGGGCTTTTTCTGTTGTAACGCCAAATCCAATACAGCTAATTCAAATTCATCTCTAAATACAGCAAACTCTTTTGGCGCACGCGGATAATTCAAATCAAAATCTGCCAAATAAAATTTGGGATGCGAATCAATACCGCCTGACAGCACGACACCGTCGCACAAAGCCACATCTTCAAAATTATTACGGTCATAAGACAGTTCAATAATTTCAATATCATCCTGCCCTTTAATCCATTTTGGATAATTGGCGTAATTGGTTTCAGATTGCGTGATGCCTATTTTTAATGTCATAAAAATAATGATAAAAATTACACAATTATTTGATTGTCAGCTATTTACAAGGCTTGTAAATAGAGGTTTTTAAAATCCTCTCGACTGACGGGTTTCGGATTGTTGGGATGTGCAAAATCGGCAAAAGCCAAATCTGCAAGCGTTTCAATATGTTCCGATTTGACACCAATGGCACTCAGTTTATGTGGAATATTGATGCGGGTATTTAGGTCAAATAAATACGAGACAACCGCTTCTCCTGTATAATTTTTCAGATCCAAAGTTTGGGCAATTCGCTTGAATTTTTCCTCATTACCCGCAATATTGAACTCCATGCCGTAAGGAATATTCACCGCATTGGCTAAACCATGATGCGTATCCAAAAGCGAAGAAAGCGGATGCGCCAACGAATGCACCACGCCCAAGCCCTTTTGAAAAGCAATAGCCCCCATCATCGAACCCAACAACATTTTACTACGTGATTCCAAGTCGGGATGATTCGTCGCTTGTTCCAAAGATTCATGAATCAAACGCATACCTTCTAAAGCAATGCCATCGCAAATAGGATGATAATTTTTGGCTAAAAAAGCCTCCATATTATGCGTCAAAGCATCCATTCCCGTTGCTGCGGTAATGAAATTGGGTAATTCCATCGTCAACATCGGGTCTGCAAAAACGATTTTTGCTAAGAGTTTGGGTGAAAACAATATCTTCTTTTGGTGGGTTTCGTCATCGGCAATGATGGCACTTCTGCCGACTTCACTGCCAGTTCCTGCCGTTGTTGGAACGGTGACAAAATGCGGTACATCATTGGTCACATACACATCGCCGCCTATCAAATCGTCGTATTTGAACAAATCTTCTCGGTGATTGATGCGTAACAATATCGCCCGAGCAACGTCCAAAGCTGCACCGCCGCCTACGCCGACAATACAATCGCTTTTAGCATCATCATAAGCATCCGCTCCTTTATAAACATCTGATTTGACTGGATTTTTATGAATATCCGAGAATATTTCCGCTTTTAAACCCGCATTTGTTAAATCTGACATGATGGTTTTGAAAAAACCTAACTCCCGTACATTAGGGTCTGTGACCACGAGGGGTCTTGACAAATTATTTTTCTTTAAATAATCTGCCAACTCTTTCACTACACCTGCGCCAAAACGGATGGTGGTTGGAAAATTGAACTGTGAAATCATATAATTTTAATTTTAATTTAACACATAGCCACAGAGAACACATAGCTTTTTGTACTCTGACAATCTTTGTGGTGATGCTTAGAAATGATTCTAAAATATCCGATTTGTTACCCCTCAGTATTTCGGGAACAAAAATTGTCAGAGAACTACTTTTTTTTTCATAAAGCAGTGTAAGCGTTGTGTTTTGTTTATAAGTTCGCCTATTATTTCATTTAATAAAATGACACTTTATGAAGAAATTAACCAAAAGTTACTTGACACAACTAACTCATGAAATTATCGGTGCAGCCATCGAAGTCCATAAAGAAATGGGACCAGGTCTTTTAGAAAAAGTCTATGAAGCTTGCATGGTTCATGAATTAGGTTTACGAAACATTCAAGTAAAACCGCAAGAAAAAGTACCCATTTGCTACAAAGGTGTCTATCTCGATGCCGACCTTCGATATGACTTACTTGTTGAAGACTGCATTGTTGTTGAATTGAAAGCTGTGAAGGACATGATACCGATTTTTGATGCCCAATCTATCTCTTATGCCAAATTATTAGGCGTACCCAAATCAATCCTTATCAACTTTACTTGTACCAATATTTTCTATAAAGGTCAAAAAACTTTTGTCAATGAACTATTTAAAGAGCTACCTGATTAGTTTTTTTATTTAACACATAGTCATATAGAGAACATAGCTTTTTATAATAGATTGAAAATCAAAAGGCTATGTTCTCTATATGACTATGTGTTAAATAAAAAAATCAAACAATCTCAAAATACCGCTTCATTTCCCAATTCGTCACAACTTTTGCAAATTGCTGCCATTCCCATTCACGGGTTTGAGTGAAATGTTGGACAAATTTTTCACCTAATAATTCATTCGCTATTGTAGAATCGCGCATTTTCACGGTTGCATCTATGAGGTTTTTGGGCAAACGTCCATTGCTTTCATCCACATAACCATTGCCAACGGTTCGAGGTTGTTTGAGTTCTAAGTTGTTTTTTATGCCATACAAACCAGCAGCTATACTCGCTGCAATCGCCAAATAAGGATTGGTATCTGCACCAATAATCCGCGTTTCCAAGCGACAAGACTTGCTGCTTACGGGCAAGGCACGCAAGGCAACCGTCCGATTGTCAATGCCCCAAGTCAGGGTAGTCGGTGCCCAAGCGCCTTCAACCAAACGTTTATAAGAATTGACATTGGGTGCAATCATCGGCAATATTTCAGGCAAACACAACAATTGTCCAGCGATGTAACTCCGCATCAAATCACTCATATTATGTGTATCTTTTTCATCAAAAAACAGGTTTTTCTTTGAATCACTATCCCACAAACTTTGATGCACATGCCCGCCACAACCTGGCAAATTTTCAGAAATTTTAGCCATAAACGTTGCCATAATGCCCTGTTTGTAAGCGATTTCTTTAACCGATGTTTTGAACAAAACGGCTCTGTCAGCGGACTCGATGGTTCTGCCATATTGGATAGCGGCTTCAATAGTGCCGGGACCCGTTTCCGTATGCAGTCCTTCAATTGGAATATCAAATTTTGTGAGGTCGTCAAACAAACTACTGAAAAAATCATTGTTCAAACTGCTTCTCAAAATAGAATAGCCAAACATACCAGGCGTGAGTGGCGAGAGGTTTAAAAAGCCTTTATCTGCCGCCGATTGTGGTGTTTCGGCAAAATTGAACCATTCAAATTCTTGCGATACATAAGGGGTAAAACCTGCTTTTTGGGCATCGGCTTCTACTTTTTTCAATAGTTGACGCGGGCAAATATGCAGCGGCTGATTGTCATCGGTGACAAATTCAGCTAAGAAAAAAGGGATGTCTTTTTCCCACGGTATTTTGCGAAATGTGCTTAAATCTATGCGTGCTTTTGCATCAGGATAACCCGTATGCCAGCCCGTATAAGTGCCATTTGTATAGGAAACATCCGCCATATCCCAACCAAAAACCACATCGCAAAAGCCAAAAGTGCTTTCAACTATCGAAAGGAACTTTTCAGCAGAAATATACTTACCCCTCAGTATGCCGTCGATATCGGTCACTGCCAATTTGACTTTTTGGGCGGGGTATTGTTTGACGTAATCCAGTATTTCTTTAGTTGTCATTGACGGATATTTTTCTGAAATAATCATTTCAAAGATTTCAAATAATTGTTATTCGATACCACTTTTTCCCCTTCTTCATCTTCGACCATTTTAAGCGCTTTACCCGCTGTTGTTCCTCCTTGAACGGCGGCGGTTTTGTTTTCATCAAAGCCTTGTGCATCGTCCTTAATGGCTCTCTGCCTTGTCAATTCCTCGCCTAATGAGGTGAAAATCAACTCTAAAGGTGTCATGTGGTCACGCAGATTTTGATTCGTTTTAGTTAGCCCTTTAAATTCTTTATGCTCTTTGGGCGTTAGTCCGAAAGTACTTTTTGCAATGATAGCCGTCAAAATCGAGTATTCTTGCCCCTCTTTAACGTCCCTATTTTTCCATTCATCGGTAAGTTTGTTTCGGGTTTTGATACTTTCTATGCGTTTGTCAATCCATTCATCAGAATAGCCCTTAGTTTTGTATAATTCTGCCATTCTTTCAAAACCCAATTCAGGGTTTTCGGTTTCCTGAATGCGTTCCGTACCGACTTGCGCCAGCCACAGTTTCAAAGGTTCTGCTTTGGGTGAAGGGACAGACATAACAATGCGCAGCACCCCCTCAGTATTGGCGCAATCGGACGGGTAACTTTTTCCATCTAAACCTTTCAATTTCAGCTTTCCCCAATTCGGGGAAAGGTCTTTTAAGGTTTCCTCTTTCATCCTTTTTTTAACCTTTTGCCAATATTTACTCGGTGTTGGGCTATCGGTCAAAATTTCAATGACATCCACAACAGAAAAATACCATTCCTCGTTGTGCCATACCTTGCGGATTCCGGTGCCTTCAAAAGGGCTTAACTGATTTTCCATCTGTCAAAAGCTTTAGATTTTTTGTAAAAATAGGTTTTAGAATAATAGGTTCAATTTTTCCCTATTTTGCTGTTATATCCTTTTTGCTGTTTGATTTTTTCTGAAATTGAAAGGCGAATCTATAATTTTTATTTTTCCTTAGGCTTGTTGTTCTTCTTTTTAGCCGCTTTTTTCTTGATTTTCTGCTCTTTATCGTCCTCTGCACGTCGTTTTTGCATGGTTTCAGTGCGGTCAAGTTCTTCCGATTCAGAAAACGCTTTCCAATCAAATTTTTCATCAAAAGGCGTTAAGGCTTTGGCGGGGTCAAAAATTTGAGGGTCAGCTGGCAAGGCATTATAAGGTGTAAAATCGGGTGTTTGCGTCAGCAAATCCGACAAATCCGTTGCACCCGCATCGTATTGATTGAGGTAAGGTATTGTCAAAATATCTTCAAAAGTCTTGAAAATACTGCCAAAACTATAATGCACATGCCCAATATAATCGCGTTTAGCATAAGGCGAAACGACTTGTAAAATGCTCCTGTGTGCATCCACGTGGTCAACGCCACCCTGCGCATCGTCTTCCGTAATGACAATGAGCATATTTTTCCAATAAGGCGTTCTCGATAAAAATTCAATTGTCCGCCCAACCGCTAAATCGTTGTCCGCCATATAACTGGCTTGAAATGGGAAACCGGCTTTGGGTCGTTCTGTCGTGCCATGATCGTTGGGTAACATCAATGTTAATAACGGTGGCAAATTGTTATTGCTCCAACGTTTTTTAAACTCTTGCATAAAAAGGTCGGCTCTAAATTGGTCTGGAATCGCCATATTATATGTCGGAAAAGTACGAGACGTTTTGTCAAATAACGGCGCGGGTAATGGATAATTGACGGTGTATAATTCGCCAATATACTTCATCGTGCTGTCGCTGTATGCCGCCGCCATTTCGACACCGAAGCCGAAATTGAAAAAATCTATGTTGTTTCTGCCCAAATGATCCCAAATAGAACCTGCTTCGTTGTAATCCTCGGGATAAATAGAACCCGCAGAGCCATAAATTGCACGAGTACCCGGTGCTGTTGAGGTGTCCTTTAAAGACAATTTGCCGCCATAAGCTGCTGCCGTTGACGTTTCGCACCACTCATTCGGATAGGTATTGACCAACCACCGATGTCCATCTGCCGAAACATCTGAATCACAATAAAAATTATCACTTATCGCAAACCGTTTGGCTAATTGAATGTGGTTGCGTAAAACATCTACTTTTGGCAAATCAATATTGTATTTTTTACTTGAAACAGGCACACCCAAACCGAAACGGGCTAAAGAAGCATCGCCATCACCATTGGGCAATTGTCCAAAAACTTCATCATAGGTGCGGTTTTCTTTTGCAATAAAAACGATGTATTTGAGGCTGTCAAACACCGCTTTTTTAGGCGTTTTTTCATCTAATTGTGTGAATTTGAAGTTATTTTCTACGACTTGCGCTGTTTCCTTTTTCAGGTCTTCATCTGTCGGAATATCCATCACAGAAACCGATCCGTACATCAAGGCACCGATATAACTGCCCACATCGGTCATGGCAAAATTTTTACCGCCATTGCGTCCGCTGCCGTAACCTTTTGCATTGGCAACGATGAGTTTTTTGCCGTCGTTGCTCACTTTTATCTTTGAAGGAAACCAACCTGTGGGCATATGACCTATAACATTCAGCGTTTCGGCATTAATGACACCTACGGCATTTACACCCGATTCCGCCACATACAACCGTTTTTTGTCAGGAGAAAGAGCCACGCCAAAGGGAATAATGCCCCGCAATTTGCCCAAACGCGCGTCTATACTGAGGGGTATGTTTTTGACAACTTTATTGGTCAAAATGTCAATCGCAGAAATACAATCGTTGTTGCCATTGCTCACAAAGACATATTTATCATTGGCTACCAATGAGTTAGGACTTGCGCCACCTACCGCAGGGAAATCCTCAATCAATTGACCGACTAAAAAACCTGTTTTGATTTTTGCCGTAATTTGCGGTTGACCGCTTGACACATCATACGCCCAAACCGAAAAAGCTTCTGGCACATTTGGGTCGCCCAAAGCAGGAATACCTTTTGACGCATCGCCTTCTATCATTTCAGTTGAACCATATTTCGTTGCTGGATAAGTATGAGCAGTCTTTTTAAGGTCTTTGGGATCTAAATCGGTAAAAGGTTTGTATTCAAAAACGCCGACATTGGCAACAAAAACCTTTTTTTCATCGGGTGAAAAAGTGATACCAAATGGGTAACGTCCTGTTGGAATATTGTGCAACACCTTTTCTTTTTCAAGGTCAATAACGACGATTCTGAAATTCATTTGATCCACCACAAACAGGCGTTTACCGTCTTTTGTCATCACCATATCGCCTAAATAGCCATTATGTGGCACACGACTTTTGGGATCGTCGCTTGGTGCTTTCACAGCGCAATTGATTTTTCCCGTTGGTTTGCCTGTCAAAAGGTCGTATTTCAGAACAGCATTGCTTTGTCCACCTGCTACATAAACCGTTTTGTTGTCGGGCGAAATCGCCAAACCCATGAAACAGGCTTCTAAAATGCCTTCATCATTTTTTACGCCTTCTGGTATTTGTTTGACCGTTGGATTATCACTTAAAACATTGTTAATCAATGTGATAGAAAAAGGTCTGATGCCTGAATTAGCGGTTACAGCAACATTGCCATCAGGACTCAACACCAAACCGTAAGGATGCGGTGCGGTCATCAACTGCTTGCCACGTGGCGTGATGTAGCGTCCGTTGGGTATGACCGTTTTACCATTTTTATCAATTTTGGTTTGTTCACTACCCGCAGGAGCAGATATTTGCCAGTTTTGTGCAAACAGTTGCGGGGCAACTATAGCAAAAAAGAGTGCGCTATACAGCACACAAATAACAGCGTTTTTCATATTTGTGATTGATTTTCAATAAGAAAATTTTGAGTAATTAATTAAACCGAACAAATAAACTAATAATAAAACACATAGCCACATAGTACACAAAGTATTGTTAATCAATTATCTATGTTCACTATGTGGCTATGCGTTGATTATTATATTTCATTTAGCTTGTAAATTAGGACAAATTATTCAATTGTCCGTTTCGGACCCGTAAACCAATGTTTAACTGATAAATGCCACCACGCCCAAAGGGTCAATAAAGTAAAACCCAAAAGAATAGGCGCATAATTAACAGCGACCCACGTAAAATCTTTATTGCCAGGAATTGCGGCGGGTTCAAAAGGCATGATGAAGTAAATCGAGATGACCACAATTTCAAAAATGGCGATTAAATTCATCCATTTATACTTTTTGCCCAATGTCCAGACCCCCTCAGTAAAGTTGCTGCCCGCACGCCAACGCAGCCAAATCGGTATCAAAACAGACAAATATAGACCTATAACTGCCACAGAAACAACGGCATAAAAGGCAGTTGGAATACCTCTTGGGCTTTTCCAAAGTGCGGGCAACGTGATAAGCAGACCAATCAAAGCACATATCAAAACAGCATGGACAGGCACTTGGTTTTTATTGACTTTTGACCAATATTTACTACCCGGAATTGCCCCATCCCTTGAAAAAGCAAACATCATACGTGAGCAGGAAGTCAAGCAAGCGGTCGCACAAAACAGCTGCCCCGCCGTAGAAATAGACATAACGAGTTTAAACATTGCAGGTGTCAAAGCAGTATATAAAATCGCAATAGCAGAGCCGCCACCGAATGGATTTACTGAGGGGTCGAAAGAACTGACGACTTCGGGCTTTGTGGCGGCATATAAAAACGCCATTAAAAGAATATAGCCCCCAACTGCCGAATAAAAAATAGATTTCCAAATGCCTTTTGCTGCCGATAAATGTGCGTCTTGCGTCTCTTCCGCAAGGTGAGCGGAGGCATCAAAACCCGTAATCGTATATTGCGTGAGCAAAAAACCCAAGGGTAAGACATAAAACCAATAAGTCGTACCATCTGAAAAACCAGAATTGTTGATTTGTGTCGTGTACATCCATGTCAAATTCTGATGTTCCGTAGGTGTAAAAACAAGAATAAGAACAATAATTGCCGCCCCAAATACATGCCACCACACAGAGATATTATTCATAGTCGCCAAAATCTGACTACTAAAAGTATTGAAAACCGTAATCATCATCATAATCACAGCAAACCAAAAGAATTGTTGATTGATGTAATCACCGCCTAAAAAACCAGTTGCATAATTTGGGAAACAGATGCCTAAAGTGATATTTAAAAACGTCGCAGCACCATAACTTACTGAGGGGGTGATGGCGAGTAAACCAATCAAGTTGAGCCAACCCGCAAAAAAGCCCGCTTCTGCCCCACCCAACTTGGATGCCCACCAATAAATGCCACCAGAAGTCGGATAAGCCGAAGCCAATTCTGCCAAGCAAAAACCAATAATCAAAATAAAACCAGAAATCAGGGGCCAGCCAATAGAGATAGCGATGGGTCCGCCGTTGTTCCAAGCCTGTGAGAAGGTGGTAAAACACCCCGATAGTATCGAAATAATGGAAAAGGATATGGCAAAATTAGAAAAGCTCGACCACGTTCTTTTTAGTTCCTGTTTGTAGCCCAATGCTGCCAAAAGGCGTTCATCTTCGGAAGGCGCCGACAAGGGTGTTTTATTCTCATTCATAAATGGACTTGTTTAAAGTTTATGCAAATTGCATTATTTAATAGGTAATACTTTTGTTGACAACGTTCCAAAACCAACCCGAATCCCGTCTTTTTCACAATAACCACGCATAATGACTGTGTCGTTGTCTTCAATAAAAGTTCTTTGAGAGCCGCCTTTTAAATGAAGCGGTTTTGTTCCCGACCAACTAAGTTCCAACATTGATCCAAAAGACGTGTCGTCTTTGCCACTGATTGTTCCCGAACCCATCAAGTCGCCAACACGTACATTACAACCGTTGACAGTGTGGTGCGCGAGTTGTTGCGCCATATTCCAATACATATACTTGAAATTGGAACGTGAAACAACCGTTTCCTCGCCATTTTGTGGTAATATGCTGACTTCTAATTGAATATCTATGTTTTTATCACCCGTATATTGCAGATAAGGCAACACTGAGGGTTCTTGTTTAGGACCTTTAACTCTAAACGGGGCTAAGGCTTCCATCGTCACGACCCAAGGCGAGATGGCGGAAGCGAAGTTTTTTCCTAAAAAAGGGCCCAACGGCACGTATTCCCATGCTTGAATATCACGGGCAGACCAGTCGTTGAACAATACTTTTCCAAAAACATATTCCTCCGCTTGGCCTATCGGAATGGACTCACCTAATGCGGTTTCTTTGCCAATGATAAAACCTGTTTCCAATTCAAAATCAAGTCGTGCAGTCGGTTGAAAAATAGGAAAAGGCGCGTCTTTCAACTTCACCTGCCCTTTTGGACGGTGAATCGGCACGCCACTTACGACAATGGACGAACTGCGCCCATGATAACCAACTGGAATATGTCGCCAATTCGGAAGCAAGGCATTTTCCGAGTCTCTGAACATTTTTCCTACATTGGTCGCATGTTCGATACTGGAATAAAAATCGGTGTAATCGCCAATTTGGACGGGTAAATGCAGTTTTACGTTGTTTTCAAGGTAAAATACTGAGGGGGGTAATTTTTGTGAGTTTATTAAAATTTCTTGTAAACGCAGACGTACCGCATTGGTTTTGTCTTTGCCCAAAGCAATAAAATCATTCAAATAACCCTTTTTGAAAACCGCTTTTTTGATCTTAAAATCATCAAAATAACCCAATTCTGCTAAGGCATATAAATCCACAACTTGGTCGCCGATGATGGTTGCCAAGCGTTTCTGTTGGTTTTTTATTGAAAAAATACCAAAAGGTATGTTGTGGATGGTGAAATTTTGAGCGTGCGATATCATAATTTTATTGGTAAAGTATTCCAAAAGAAATCTTTAACGAAGACCATTTCTTCTAACTTATCGCTTGTCAGCCCATTTTTTTCTTTGATTAACATGGCTTTCTTTTGTTCTTTGGAAATGTTTGGTGTAGATATTAACTTGACTATTCTGTTAAAACGCAAGTAAATATTATGTCTTTTTTCGATTAAAAAAGGGTTGTCATTTAATCCTAAAATACCTATTGTTATTTTAGCTTCATCATTGACACCCAAAATTTTTCCATCTACTGAATACGTAAATTTAGATGAATCGCTATCAGTAGGCTTTATCGGATGCTCATTATCTTGTTTTTTTACATCACAATGAGGAAATATAGTAGCAATAGCGATTGCTACATCAGTACCAATATGGATTTCAATGAGGTCATTTTCTTCAAAATTGAGATTGGGGTTTAGGTTTTTAATGATTTTTACTTCTGTTGCGTATTTTTCAGCAATAGTCATCAAGGTTTCACCTTTATTAATAGTGTGCCAAATATATTCACCGCCAGAGCAAGCCGCAACGAGATTGTAATAATCGAAAGTGCCTCTAATTTCTATTGATTTCGGTGTGGCATGATCTAACCTAACATGATTGTTATTGACAATTAATGACCCACAGTAGGCACAAAGACTACCTTGTTCTACCAAAAGTAGTGTCCTTAATTGTGCTTTGGAGAAATCTGTTCCATTTTTTGATGGAGAAGATGGCAGGATATTCCAGACAGTATCAGCACTCAAATGTTCTTTTTTATTATCTTTCGTTTTACTTGTTTCATAGGCTTCACATTTTTCATCAATTTCAGTTTTTTGACTTTGCTTCCATTGTTCAAAGTCAAAAGGAGGGTCTTCACTTTTTTTGATATATCTCATAATTCTTGGAGCATTTTTCTTGCCTCAATAGAAGCCTCCCCTTCTACAAGAACGGGGTCATTTGGGTCAATAAGTGTTTTAAGTTCTGTTTCAAACTTTTCCGCTTTTTCAAAATCATTCTCTAAAATAGCCTTGTTATAATGCTCAATCATTTTTTGAATATCTTGAGGTCTTTCTTGAAATGACATCAAAATGCGGAGAATACGTGAACTTTCAGCACCATAAGGCTTGAAATGAGTATTGTCATGTTCAAAAGCCATCATTAAATTATTCTGTTTAGCAATCGTATATATTTTGAAATTGTCCTTTAAATTAGCGACAACGACTGGAGAATGAGTTGTCACTACAAACTGAGTATATGGAAATTCTTCTGCTAAAACACTCAAGATCGTTTTCTCCCATTTAGGATGTAGATAGGTATCAATTTCATCTATTAAACAAATAGAAGGTGTTTTCTTAAAATTCATTTTGTCATATTCAGGTGTCACTTCCCAAAGACGCGACATAAAATAACCGACCCAGCCGATGACATTATTGTACCCTTGGCTGATAAGATGTAAAGGAATACCTTCGTTCGCATCTGTTGTTTTAACAAAAATCTCTGCTTGTTCTACTTCCATCGGCATCAATTCAAACGTTCCGCCTACAATTTTGTGAATCGTAGAAAAAATAGTGTTTAACAACGATAGCTTTAATTGGCGGTCTTCTTCAGACGTTTTTGCACTCCAAATTTTGACAACCCATGAACTGAATTTACTAAAAGCCTTGTCTGGATGATTGTAAATTAAAGAAGTCACCTCTGAAATACGGGGTCTTAAATCATCGTTGCCATTCTGTAAACCATTTTCATTGTCTTCAAAGCTCTTGATTTGAGAAAAACCAATGACTAAATCAACAAAATAATTTTCATTCGTTGCTCTTAAATCGCTATTAAGACCATCTTCTACTTTGTTAAAATCGCCACGAATATTGCCTTTCTTATCAACCGTTTCTCCTTGGTGGCGCGTAAAATTGATGATATTCGTTTCTCCCACTTCTGAAAAATGTGTTTTTGCGTAGGACACTTTAATCTGTCCTTTAGGCACATAGATTTCTCTGTCCCCTTCAATATGGTCAATGCGTAACATTATTTGTATTGCCTCATTATTTGGATCAATTACAGTATTATCGTTTATTCCAGATAAACCTAAAGCAATACCTCTTAGTATAGACGATTTCCCTGAACCATTTTCACCTATTAAGCAGGTTATTTGTTGATCAAGATTCAACTCTATATGCTTAAAATGTCCAATATTATCGAGTGTGATTTTTTTTTAAGCGTAGAGGATAACTTTGACCATAACCTTGACCCATACTCAAAATTTTAGTATCGAGCCCATCTGTCGAAAGTTTTTTGGTACGTTCAAGTATGTGTTTTAAATTTTCATTAAAATCCTGTTGCGATATAGCTGGGAATAAAGCAGTTTTCCCTTTTGCTTGAATAAACGCATCAATAATAGGTTTATCTTTCTTTAAAAACTCGTCTAAGGATTTTAGATAATCGCCCCCATTTGTATATTCTTTTTTCCAAAGAAAACGATCCTCTTCATTACGTTTAGTTTTGAGTCGTTTTAAACCTAAGGCAAGAGAGATTTCTTCAAAAAAAAGAGCTTTCTCTCCACCATCTTTATCCACAAATTCAATCCAACAGTCCTTTTTCGAATTTATCGCAAAGAAAATATTATGCGTTTTATTGCGCCAATCCCGACTATTCCAAAAAGACACGCTAAGAAAACCATCATTACCTAAAAACCAATATCCCTTGTTAAGTTTGTCTTCATTTCTCTTATCCTTAGTACGCACAGTGAAACCCACTTGCCCATACTTGAGTAAGTGATTTAAAACCGTTTCATGAATCGTTTCTATTCCCATTTTTATTATTTTACACAAATTTACAGTAATTGTATCGTTTTAATACAAAACTCATTTACAAAATTACTCCAACCAACTTTTATAATACCGCCCATCATCAATCCCAAAAGCCGCCTCCGTTATACTGAGGGGTCTAAAAGTATCAATCATCACCGCCAATTCTTCTGTTTTTGTTTGTCC
>JAYSQG010000014.1:0-7458 GCA_043721685.1 Saprospiraceae bacterium
GTCACCCAATGGCGGACGGCACGCCAAAAGGCTTTTTGTATAAGGATGTTTCGGCGATTTGAATATCTGTCGGACATCGCCTTCTTCAACAATTTCACCTTTGTACATCACCAAAACACGGTCTGCAATCTCTGCAATCACGCCCAAATCATGTGTGATGAACACCACAGCGGTGTCGGATTCACGTTGCAAATCCTTCATCAATTCTAAAATGGTTTGTTGAACGGTGACATCAAGCGCAGTTGTCGGTTCGTCGGCAATTAATACGGAGGGGTTGCAGGACATCGCCATGGCAATCATCACACGTTGTTTTTGCCCGCCGCTCAGTTGGTGTGGATAGCTTCTGTATGCTCTTTCGGGGTCGGGGAGTTGCACTTTTTCAAACAAGGCAATCGTCTGTTCACGTGCCGCTTGTTTTGATATCTTTTGATGCGTCAGAATGGCTTCTAACACTTGGTCGCCGCAGGTATAAACAGGATTGAGAGAAGTCATCGGCTCTTGAAAAATCATCGCTATGTCGTTGCCTCGATGTTTTTGCATCTCTTTCTCTTTCAAAGTCAATAAATCCACGACATCGCCCCCCTCCCGATTGTCTCGGGATGTACCATCAGTATGAAACAGGATTTGACCGTTTGAAATACGTCCAGGCGGCTCTGCAATCAAGCGCATGATGGACAAGGACGTAACCGACTTGCCCGAACCCGATTCGCCGACAATGCCGACGGTTTCGCCACGGTGCAGCGTAAAACTGATGCGTTTGACAGCCGTTATCGTTCTGTTTTCTGTTTCAAACTGAACTTCGAGGTCTTTGACCTCTAATAATTTCTTTTTTTCAGACATGAGGCAAAACTAAATAGATTGCGAAGAATTTTTTAGTTTTTTTGTGATTCAGTGGTTAACAAGTGACGGGGTGATTCTAATCACCCCGTCACTTAGAACCGTCACTTACGAACGAAACGCGCGAATCATCCTATCCTTTCCACTCATATCCTGCCGTAATTCAACATTTTTAAAGCCTTTCTTTTCGAGCATTGCGACAACATCATGCGCATTGTATTCATTACATTCAAAAAAAAGAGACCCCTTCCCGATAGCATCGGGATTTCCTTCGTCAACAGTATGTAAGTGTAAAAGCGCAAAATCCGCTATCTTTTCATAAAAAATCAAGGCATTGTCATTGTCCACAAACAGCGCGAGGTGTGGTTCGTAATCCAATACATTGTTTTCCATCAAGGCTTTTTCTTTTGTGGGAATATAAGGCGGATTGCTTACAATGATATGGAAATCAGAGAGTTGTGTCCAGTCGTTTTCATTCAATATATCTATACGTGTGAAATCAATATCGGCGTTCATGCGGTAAGCGTTGCGGCTGGCGGTGATGAGTGCGCCTTCGCTGATGTCAACGGCAGTGACCGTTAAGGCAGTGTTTTTAACTTTCAAAGTAATCGGAATGCAACCTGAACCTGTACCGATATCCAAAAGGGTTTTGAGTTTTGAGTTAGGCGTTTTGAGTTGGCTGTCGGTCACGGCTAACGGATAACTGTTCACTGTTTCTAATATCCATTCTACGAGTTCTTCGGTTTCGGGTCTGGGAATGAGGACGTTGGGATTGACTTTGAATTTGAGACCATAAAACCACGCAAAACCGACGACATATTGGACAGGTTCGCCATCGAGCAATCGTTGTTTTATTTTTTCAAAATCTTCGATAAGGAAATCGTGGAAAGTCTCGGCATCGTGTTTTGAACCGAAATAATCTTCAAAAACGTAGCGGCTCATGGCGCGGGCTTCGCCTTCGCCATACTGAGGGGTCAAGGTTTTTATGAAATCGGACTTGGCTTCTTTTATTGTCATTTTTATTAAAATAGATGCTGTACAAAATAGCTGGACAAAAGTAGAAAACTATATATCAAATATAGTTTTACATTCGTATAATCTTGAAAATCAATAGTATAACGTTTTTTCAAAAACGCAATAATCAATATTTTTTCAACTAGAAACCCTAAAACCAAAGCCCAAGCGACCCCCTCAGTATCAAACGGCTTTATCAGCAAAAAACACAACACAACGATGACAAGGGTTTCGATGATGGAAATCCACAGCATGGTTTTGGTTTCTTTTAAAGCCAACAATATAGATTGTGGGAATAAAGCGCGGCTTGTGAGTAAGAGTAAAAAGACGCAAAAGACACCCGCGCTGTCCGCAAAAGAAGGGTTAAAAACGATGGGGAAAAGGGTTCTAGCGGTCAACATCAAGACAATAGATGTTGGGAAAAGGATGTGCCACAACCTTTCCGATTTCTTTTTTAGAACGGCTAAACCGTCGGTGGTGTCTTTTGCAATGACGGGGATTAGGCTGTTCGATAAACCCGTGGCGAGGGCGAGGGCAAGCGGAAATTCCCTTGCACCATAGCGGAAAACGGCAAAAATATGCGTGTCGCCGTTGTGAAACCAATTGACAATCCAACTCGTAAAGGAAGTGACAAAACCATTGAGAAAAGAATAAGCCATGAGTGGCAATGCTAACAATAGAAAAGAACGGATGATGTCTATGGAAAGGATTTTACTTTTATTGTTTTGTAAAATGTGGATTGTCAACCAGATATAACGGATGGCGGCAACGGTTATCAGGCCATAAAAACTCCACAAAAAAGGTTTGCCGAACCACAAAGGGACGACGATGGCAAAGGGCAAAAAGATGTGCGAAACGACGGAATAAGCTATTATACTGAGGGGTCTGTTTTCGACTGTCCAAAGGCTTTCGAGTAGTAGAGGCGGGAAGTTGAGAACTAAATAAAGGGCGTATAACTCAAAGAACGGCAAGTCTGTTTTGCCAGTAAAGAATAAAGAAATAGGGTATTTGAATAAAAGAAGTATGGCAAAAAGGAGGAGGCTTAATCCATTGAAGATGAGGAAGATATTGAAAATGGTTTTTGGTTTTTCCTTGTCTGATAAAGAAGGAATAAAAGCCAAAGCGGTTTGAATGAGGGCATTGAGCCAAAAGTAACTCACGGTTGTGCCTATAAACATCAAGGTTTCATAAACGCCAATATCGCCCGTTGTCAGTCCACTTTTGGCAAGCAAAATGGATATGAGCACAAGGCTCGCTTGACGCAATATTTGATTGAATTGGACGGCTGTGGTGGTGGTGATCATGTTAAAATATCAAGCGATTGATTGCCGCTGCAAAAAATGAGATCTAAGATGCTTAAATGTGGTATAAAACCGTTTCTGTCTTCAAAAACTTGTGCATAACGCTTGGGGTTTTCTGTTTGATTTTCTGTTTGATTTTGGGGTATGCATTGATTACGAAAATCGACCCCCTCAGTAAAATCGGGCAAATAAGTGTCTGTAAATGAAACTGTTATTGATTTGTTTAGTTTCAATATTTTAAAAAGTGTTTGTAAAATCTCGAAATTATAATCAAACAAGAAATTATATTTTTTCGTGAAAAAAGGCTCAAAGACAGGGGCATAATGTTCCCAAAAAGGGGCGTTTCCGTAAGCCGTTTGCAAAGTACGCCAGAAAGCACGTTGCCAAAGGACATCGTATGAAATTTGTACATCTGTGATAATTTGTTGTTGATTTTTACCTTTTTTAAGCGGAATACTCAATGTTTGGACACCTTGGGCTGTGGCAATGTGGCAACGATTTCGGTATGTTCCTTTCTGAAAATGCTCGTTTTTTTCTAAAATTACTGAGGGGTACTTTATCAGAGTAGAAATGTATTGTATGGGCGGAAAGAACTGTGTTTCAATTAACATACGGCTATGTGAATCCATTGTTGAAAATTAAGTTTTTGATTTGGGCATAAAATTAAGCTTAAATTGTTCGAATGTTTTACTTTTGCGACGATTTTTAAAACTACAAAATGAATAGTTTTTTATTACTTATTATTCTTACCGTTATCAGTGGTTTGTTTTCCATGTCCGAAATTGCCCTCAGTACCGCTCGAAAAGTACGACTCGAGATGGCAGCGAAACGCGGAAAAAGCGGCGCAAAAGCGGCATTGGCACTCATCCAAATCCCCAATATCTTCCTTTCAACTGGACAAATAGGTATCACGCTCGTCAGTATCGTGATTGGTATTATAAGCGGCGAGGCGTATGTTGAGAACATAGCACAATATATTAGAAACATACCCTTTATGGGCATTTATGCGCATGAAATTGCGTGGGTCATCAATGTTCTTTTGGTTGCTTTTGTCACCATCGTTTTTGGTGAGATGATTCCGAAAAGGATTGGTTTGTCGAAGCCTGAAACGGTTTCTCAATATATTGCTATTCCTTTTTTGTGGGTTTCCCGACTTGCACGACCTTTTGTATGGCTTTTAAGCCGCACAACGGAGCTGTTTATACGTCTTTTAGGTATAAAAATAGATAATTCAAAGGTAACAGAGGAGGAAATCAAAGCGATAATTGATGAAGGCGCAACAGCCGGAACAATAGAAGAGATTGAACAGGACATTGTCGAAAACGTGTTTCACTTAGGCGATAAAAAAGTCGGTTCATTGATGTCGCATCGTTCTGACATCGTTTGGATAGACATTAAAGACACGAATGAAGAGAATTTAGCGAAAATCCAGAAATTCGGACATGCTGTTTATCCTGTTTGTGATGATGAACTGGACAATGTGAAAGGTATTTTGAATGTTAAGGATTTATTGGGGACTTTACTTCGTAACGAGCCGATTGACTTTCCCAAAATGGTGCGGACAGTCAATTATTTCCCTGAAACAATGAATGCTTATTCTGCGTTAGAAAAATTCAAGGAATCAAAGATACATCAAGGCTTAGTTGTTGATGAATATGGTTCTTTGGTCGGTATTGTGACGATAAACGATGTTTTTGATGCCTTAGTCGGTGATATTTCAGAAGATGATGGTCAAATTTCTTATGAAATGTTTGAACGTGAAGACGGTTCATGGCTCATTGACGGTCAATATGCGTGGGACGATTTTTTAAAGGAGTTTGACATGGATGATGATGGACACGTCAGTGAAGGTTTTCATACAATCAGTGGTTTCATCCTACATGAACTCGGTCATTTGCCAACAACGGGCGAAATCATTAAATGGAATGGATTTGTATTCGAAATTGTGGACATGGACGGGATGCGTATTGATAAAATTTTGATAAAGCGTGAAGATGTCTAGTTTGACATTAAAGGAATGATTATTCGGATATATTATGACATATATGTTGTTCGATGAACTTTAAACTTTATTTAAAAACATAAAAAACTCTTAGTATTTATGACAACAAAATTAGCTAAAACAATTTTTATCTTATCAACAGTATCCTTGTTTATTAGTTCGTGTAAACCAACTGAAACGATACCTGAAGTACCAAAGGTTTATGGGAAAATTCAAGTTTTCCATGCTGCTGTTGATGCACCTGCTATTGATTTTCAAGTAGATGGCAAAAAAGTGAATACTGACTCATTGGCATATCCAAAAGGTGTTCCTTATTATGATGCATTATTGTCTGAAGGTAAAAAAAATACATACAAAGTATTAGCTGCAAAGTCAGGGCAATCCATTTCGACAGATTCTCTAACGATGACGTCAAAAGATATTGGGTATTCTGTTTTTGTTTATCAAGACAAAGATGCCACTAAAACGATTCGGACGCTTTATGGCCCAGATAATTTATTAGCACCGCCAGCAGGGAATGCCAAAGTACGTCTTGTTTTTTTGATTCCAGATTTTAACGTAAATGTTGATGTTCAAGCTGTGTCTTCAGGTGGTGAAGCTACATCAGTAAGCGATTTTCAAAATATCACCTTCCCCAAGATAACAGACTTCAAACCGCTACCTAAAGGGACATATGATCTGAAGGTTAAGTTTTCAGGTCAAACGACTTCACGTTTAACTTTTACAAACATCGTTTTGGAGGAAGGTAAGATATATACGCTCGTTGCGCGCGGGTTGTTTAATATTGCACCAACCCAAACGAATAATCGTGGACCGGCACTTTCAATCGTTAAAAACCAATAACTTTAGTCGATAGTGGGTAGTTTAAAATGGATATACCCCCCTCAGTATTTGCCATTTTAAACTATCCACTATCCACTACTATCTTATCGCATCGACACCTCTTTGGCGATTACGAATCCTAATCGCATCAACGACATCATAAATAAAGATTTTACCGTCACCGACATTCTCTTCTGATGCGTTATCAAGGATAACATTGATGCATTTTTCCACATTCTCTTCACTGACGACACAGATAATCATCACTTTTGATAGGAGTATCAAAGGTCTTTCCGTACCGCGATAGACTTCTGCATACCCTTTTTGCATACCTGCTCCTTTCACAGGCATGACGGTCATACAAGGAATATTAGCAGCAATAAGCCCTGCTTGAATCGCCTTTAATTTTGAAGGCTTTACGATGGCTTCTATTTTTTTCATTCTAATATTTTTTTGTTTGGTTCTCTGATAGTTATTGTAAAGAGCTTCTAAAGTTCGGGGAACTTTGGACGTTCCCCGAACTTGGACAAGCTAACTAAACGACAATAATTATCTGAGAACCTTTAGTTTTTAAGATTATGAAATTGAATATCAATCATCATTACAAACATTCACCATTTATTCAAAAACAGCATACGCTTCTACGCCGTATTCCACATTGTCAATGCCTGCTTGTTCTTCGATGCGTGTAATGCGAATGCCCATTGTTTTATTCAAAATGGTCAAAATGCCATAGCTTGTGACAAATGAAAACAAGCCAACTGCTGTAACACCGAGTGCTTGTACGCCAAGTAAATGAAAGTCGCCCGTTGTAAACAAGCCGCCTTTTGTTGCAAAAAGACCGACGGCCAGCGTGCCGAACAAGCCATTGATGCCATGAACAGCTATCGCACCAACTGGGTCGTCAATGTGCATTTTGTCAATTGTGACTACGGCAATGTCAACCAAAATACCAGCCACTAAGCCAATCACAATAGCAGAATTGGGGCTCACGACGTTGCAACCTGCTGTGATGGCAACAAGACCCGCCAAAACGCCATTGATAACCATTGTTATATCCACTTTTCTGTACCAAAATTGGGTATAAATCATCGTTGAAATACCGCCCATTGCAGAAGCTAAAAAGGTATTCGTGGCAACCGTACCGATGAGTTCCCATTTACCAACCGCCGCCAGCGTTGAACCTGGGTTGAAACCAAACCAGCCGAACCACAATATAAATGCACCGACCGCAGACAACGTTAAGTTGTGTCCAGGAATGGCATTGATAGAACCATCTGCATTGTATTTGCCTATGCGAGGCCCTAAAATCATGGCTCCTGCCAAAGCCGCAAAACCGCCCATCGCATGGACAGCAGAAGAGCCTGCAAAGTCGTTGAAACCCATCGTCACTAACCAGCCTTTCGGATTCCAGACCCAATGTGCCGCAAAAGGATAGAGAACAGCGCAAAAAATGGTGACATAAATGGCATATGCCCATAT
>JAYSQG010000015.1:0-4333 GCA_043721685.1 Saprospiraceae bacterium
CGATTTCGCCATGATTGTAGAGCCGAAACGTCCGATTCATCTCTCCGCTGCACGAGCGACAGTTCCAAGAAAGCACATCCCAACCGTTTTTTGCAAATATTTTTGCCGTTCCAAGCATGTAAGGGCGTTTAGAATCTCCCTCCAAACCATGTGTTAACAGTACTAATTTTCGGCTTTTTGAGTCAATCCAGTCCAAATCAAGGAAGTCATTGTCTGAGGTTGAGATACGTTCACGTTCATAATGAACACCAGTAACCTTGCGATATGCGGGTAAAATGGATTGTAAATCACCATTAAACTGCATAAAAGGAGCTTTTTTGTAAGTTGAGTGTCTTAAATAAGGCATAATGATAAAATGTATGAAAAAATTTAAGTGTTCTTAATTGAATTTTAAAAAATAGAAAAAACCCTAAATTGGGTAGGCGCAAAATTACATTTAGTTTGTATAAAAAATATATAGTTTGTAGGGTATTGCGAAAGTCAATAGAAGGGGCGTATCTTTGTGTCATAATTCAGTTGAAATGTCACAGAATTGAAATAGGGCGACTCACTCAACAAAAAAGCATTAACGAGCCACTCAAATTTGACAAAAACGAAAGTTCTAAGATATTCCTACGGAATGCCGTAGTATAAAATTAATTTTTAAATGGTTATGAGTATTGCTGTCAAAGTCGGGAAGACTTCCGAGTTTTCCTGACTTTTAGACGGTTTTTCTCAAAAAAAGGGCGATGGTTTTAAACCGTCGCCTTTTTTTTTTATTAAATTTTCACGTTTCTTTAACTACTGATTTTGTTCAAAAAGCTACCTTTGCACGTCGAAAGCGCGACAAATTATTCCAGTTATTTTAATTCAATTATAAAATGAAAAAAATTCTCTCGACTTTTGCTGCCGCAATGATGATTGCAGTAAATGTATTTTCTCAAGATTCAAATCAAAAAATGGATTCAGTAAGTTACAGCTTGGGCGTTTTGTTCGCTCAAAATTTCAAAAACGGTGAAGCCGTCAAAATTGACGCTGCTTCAATGGCAAAAGGCTTCGAAGAAGCAATTAAAGGTACAGAGGTTATAAAAGCCGAAGCTGCCAATCAAATTTTCAGCAAATATATGCAGGAAGCCAGCAAAGGTAAGTTTCAAGCAACTATTGAAAAATGCCAAAGTTTCCTTGCCGAAAATGCTAAACGTGCAGGAGTTAAATCAACTGCAAGTGGTTTGCAATATGAAGTCATCAAAGAGGGTACAGGTGCCATGCCGAAAGCAACGGACAAAGTAACCGTTCATTATCACGGCACTTTGCTCAATGGAAAGGTCTTTGACAGCTCTGTTGAACGTGGTCAACCGATTGATTTTCCTGTCAATGGCGTTATTCAAGGCTGGCAAGAAGGTTTGCAATTGATGACAGAAGGTGCTAAATGGAAGTTTTTCATCCCTTCAGAACTCGCTTACGGTGAGCGTGGTGCAGGTGGCGATATCGGCCCTTACGAAGCCTTGATTTTCGAGGTTGAATTGATTAAGATTAACAAGTAATTTAATGATTAATGATAAATGATGAACGATGAATCTTACGTCCACAGTAATATTCGTTATTCATCATTTATCGTTCATCATTCATCATTAATATGAGAATAGACATTATTTCTGTAGTTCCTGAACTGTTAGACAGCCCGTTTCAACACTCCATAATGAAACGTGCGCAACAAAAAGGCTTGTATGAAGTCGTTGTGCATAACCTTCGTGATTATGGTATCGGTCGTCATAAACAAATTGACGATTATCAATTTGGCGGTGGCGCAGGTATGGTGATGAAAATTGAGCCCATTGCAAATTGTATCAACGACCTAAAAGCACAACGTTCCTATGACGAAGTGATATTTTTGACCCCAGACGGTAAGAAATTCGACCAACCTATGGCAAACCGCCTTTCCATGTACAACAACCTCATCCTTTTATGTGGACATTATAAAGGTATTGATGAACGCATTCGAGAACATTTTATCACTTTGGAGGTTTCTATTGGAGACTTCGTTTTGAGTGGTGGCGAGTTAGCGGCGGCTGTTATGGTTGATGCCATCGGTCGTTTGATTCCAGGCGTTTTAGGTGATGAAACATCTGCTTTGTTCGACTCGTTTCAAGACAACTTGCTTGCGCCGCCCGTCTATACACGTCCTGAAGAATACAATGGTTGGCGTATTCCAGACGTTTTAAAATCAGGACATGAAGCAAAAATAAACGATTGGCGTTATGAACAATCTATAAAACGAACAAAAGAACGCCGCCCAGATATGTTAGAAGATTAATCTGTTATTGGTCGGTTTCAAATGGTTTTTTGACATATTTTTCAAAAAATTAAGTAAAAGAATCCAATCTACCCCTCAGTATTTCCGTTGATTTTTCTAAATTTGTCTCTTTCAAAAAACGAATTGATAAAAAAATAAATATTATTAAATAAAATTAAAATTGCAATGAAAAATCTCATTAAAGGCTTCATTTTCGCCTCATTCGCTTTGTCTTTTGCAGCTTGCAAGAATGATAAACCTGCATCTGAATCGGCTACAACCACAACTACTGAAACAACAGCATCAACACCCGATCCAGCTGCCGTTTCAACTTCAATGGCCACACCCGATGCGAACACAGCAGCACCTTCATCAGGGGTAGCAGCCGTTTCTAAATCGCAAGATGAACCTGTTAAACCTGTTTCAGCACAAACAACTCCTGCTGCACCTGCTGCTGCTCCAGTTGGTAAAACAACAGGCATTAAGTTTGAAGAAACAACTTATGCTTGGGGAAGTGTGAATGAAGGTGACAAAATGAAACATACTTTTAAATTTAAAAACACGGGTTCTAATGACCTTATCATCAGCGATGCACATGGTTCGTGCGGTTGTACCGTTCCAGAATGGCCCAAAGAGCCAATCAAACCAGGCAAAAGTGGTGAAATTAAAGTTATTTTTGACTCTAAAGGCAAACCGGGTGACCAACAAAAAACGGTCACTTTGACAGCCAATACAGATCCTGCTAATACTATTTTGACAATTAAAGGTGCCGTAAAACCAGCGGCTCAATAATTGTGAATAGCATTTATTCCTACAAAACAGCCATTTCGGACTTCGAAATGGCTGTTTTTGTAGGAACTTTAACCAATTACTAATTCAACTAGACTGCCCCCACTATCCGATAAAGTAACTTGTAAATATCGTTCAATTTCCCAACGCATATTCTCAACATGCGATATCACACCGACAATGCGGTTTTCTTTTTGTAAAGCTTTCAAAGCTTCAAAAACCTTCTGCAGCGATTCACCATCGAGTGAACCAAATCCTTCATCTAAGAAAAAGAAGTTTTGACGTGCCTGATGCCGACTTTGAATATGGTCACTCAATGCCAAGGCCAAACACAAAGATGCTTGAAACGTTTGACCACCAGACAAGGTTCGGACATCGCGCAATTGACCGCCATTGAGCATATCGCGAACAATAAAACTGTTATTATCTGTGATTTCAAGGCGTAATTGTTGTTTTGTCAACATAATAAAACGTTCATTAGCGGCATTAATGATGCTTTGCAAAAAGACAGAACTGGCATAATTGACAAAGCCACTGCGTTGAAACAGCCCCCTCAGTATCCGCAGATTTTCCCCACGATTTTCACAAACGGTTAAGGTTTTTTCCGTTTCTTGTCGTTGCTGCAATCGGCTACTCATGTCTTTGATGTCTCGATTCAATTCTCCAATAATTTGGTTTTGCTGTTGAATGTTTTTCTCAATATTTTGAATTTCAAGGACTAACGCATGGTGATTTTCAGAATCATATATCTGACCTTGTAATTTTTCATTCAATTCAGACAACCGTGCGGAAACAAGTAATTTCTGATTTTTATAATCATCCAGTTTTTGACGCTCATCAGAAACGTTCAAATTCGTTGCTAATATGCGTTCAACTATTTCAAAATTTTCAAAATGTGAGGCATGTAATTTGTCATTCAATTCCGAAACAAGAGCCGATTGATTAGACACTAAGGTATTTTGCGCTTGAGCCAAAGTATCAATACTACCCCTCAGTATTTGCCCATCAGATTGACATTTTTGGATTTGTTTTTCTAAAGATTGATATTGAGATTCAATCGTAATGTATTGTTTTTCAAGGTATTCTGCCGATTTTTTTAATTCTGATTCAGGCTTCTCTCGCCAAATCTCAAAATCTAAAATTTCGATTTGTGCCTTTAACACTTGAATAGCAGACTGTTGAGCCGCTGCATCTGCTTGTATATTGCTTAATTCATTTCGATATCGCTCAATATCCCCATCAGTAATTTCTTTGTTTTTAATGATTTTTCGC